>NZ_JBSGET010000008.1:0-91347 GCF_053603035.1 Kitasatospora sp. NPDC004272
GCTCGCACGAGCGGCGGGAGCCGGGGCCTTCCGGCTGCCGGGCCTACCAGCGCCCGGGCTCGCCGCGGGTGCCCAGGTAGCGGGCCACGGCGGGCTCCTCGGAGACCACCCGTCCGAGGACCAGGGCCAGGGTGACGGCGGTGAACAGCACGATCAGCCAGGACAGCGCGGTGAACACCACCCCGTACGGGCCGAACTTGGTGACCGAGGCGCTCATCGCGTGCGGCAGGTAGACCTTCGAGGCGATGCCGAGGCCGACCTCGGCGACGCCGCACAGCAGGGCGCCGGGCAGCAGCGGGTACCAGCGGATCCGGGCGCCGAGCAGCAGGTGCTGGGTCCACCACCACACGGCGGTGGAGGCCAGGAAGAGCAGCGGGACGCCCAGCCACAGGCCGGCGCCGAAGCCCTTGCGCATCGGGACCTGGACGACCAGGAACACCAGCCAGCCCAGCAGCCACACCACCCAGCGCCACAGGGCCACCCGGACGCTGTTCTTCGGCATCTCCCAGGCCCGCTCGCAGACCCGCTGCAGGGCCCGGCTGAGCGCGGTCGCGGACGCCAGGGTGACCAGCGCGCCGATCGCGCCGATGCTCTGGGTGGTGCCGTCGACCTGGGTGTTCATCAGCTGCTGGACCTGCTGCTGGGCGGGGCCCTGCAGGCCGAGCTGCTCGCGCAGCGAGCCGGTGACGCTGTGCTTGAGGGTCGCGGGGGCGAACACCGCCACCACGAACAGGGCCGGCAGCGCGGACAGGAACGCCTGCGCGGCCAGCCGGGTGGCGTTGTCGAGCAGGTTGACCCGGATCAGGTTGCTGACGGCCCGGCCGACCAGCGGGATCCGCTCGGGGGCGCCCTTGGCGGACTCGGTGAGCCGGGCCGCCCGCCGCTTCGCCGACCCCCACCGGCCGGGACCGGGGCCGGGGGCGGGATCCTGCTCCGCTCGTCGCAGTGACTCTGTCACGTCGGAACCTCCGCAAGCGCCGCCGGGCCGGGAGGTTCCATCGTCACCCGGCCCGCGGCGGCGGAGCCCGCCGCCTACTTCTTCCGGGTGAGCTTCGCGATCCGGTCGTTCACTCCCCAGGCGGTGACCCGCCACAGCGCCTCGACCACGATGTTGCGGCTCATCTTCGACGCGCCGTGCTCGCGCTCCACGAAGGTGATCGGCACCTCGGCGACCTTGAACCCGGCCTTCACCGCGCGCCAGGCCAGGTCGACCTGGAAGCAGTAGCCCTGCGAGGCGACCTGGTCCATGCCGAGGCCGAGCAGGGTCTCCTTGCGGAAGGCCCGGTAGCCGCCGGTGACGTCCCGGATCGGCACGTCCAGCATCAGCCGGGAGTACGTGGAGCCGCCCTTGGACAGCAGCAGCCGGGACTTCGGCCAGTTCACCACCGCGCCGCCGGGCACCCAGCGCGAGCCCAGCACCAGGTCCGCGCTCCGCAGCGCGGTCAGCAGCCGGGGCAGCTCCTCCGGCTGGTGCGAGCCGTCCGCGTCCATCTCGACCAGCACGTCGTAGCCGGCGTCGATGCCCCAGTGGAACCCGGCCAGGTAGGCCGCGCCGAGCCCCTCCTTGCCCTTGCGGTGCAGCACCTTCACCTGGTCGTCCTCGGCGGTCAGCGCGTCGGCGAGCTTGCCGGTGCCGTCGGGGCTGTTGTCGTCCGCGACCAGGACGTGCGCCTCGGGGACGGCGGCGCGGACTCGGGACACGATCCGCTCGACGTTCTCGGCCTCGTTGTAGGTCGGGATGATCACCAGGATCTTGCCGAGACCGGCGAACGGGGTCTCCGGGGAGGAACTCACAGCTGGGTGCCTTTCGGGAGCGGCTGACCGGAGCGGCACGGAGGGTGCGCGCGATTTCCACGGTAGGCCACCGGGAGGGCTGCCCCGGGCCACCCGGTGGGGCCGGGGTCAGCGCCCGCAGCCCCGGCAGGGGCGCCGGGTGGCCCGGTGGTGGGCCAGCGCGGCCAGGCCGAGGCCGAGGCCCCAGAGCCAGTAGGCGGGCATCGCCACCCAGAGGAAGGACAGCGGCAGCGCGCCGGGGTGCTCCACCGGGTGGACCGTCTCCCCGACCAACTGGCCGATGCCGACGCCGAAGTAGACCAGCAGCCCGACCGAGACCGCCGCCGCGGGCCCGAGCAGCAGCGGACGCGGCACCCGCCGACCGCCGAGCAGCGGCACCCGGCGGGGGAGGACCCGGCCCCAGCGGTGCACCAGGGCCAGCGGCAGGACGGTGCCGGCCAGCAGGAAACCGGCCTCGAACGCCGCCAGCGAGAGCGCCCCGGCCGCGCCCGCCCGGCCCGGCCCGCCGAAGCCCAGGCCGTACTGCGCCCCGATCCGCAGCCAGCAGGACGCGACCGCCCCGTACGCCGCCCAGCGGGCCCAGCGCGGCAGCCGGGCCGACGGGTCGTGCACCAGCCGCTCCCCGGTGCGGCCGCAGCGCGGGCAGTCGCCCCGGTGGCGGCGGCGGTGGGCGACGGCGGCGGCCGCCAGCAAGGCCGAGACGGCGCAGCAGCAGACCCGGCTGGCGGACCCGGCGGCCGAGAACGGGATGTGCAGGCCGGGCAGCAGCCGCCCCACCACGTCCAGCAGCAGGAACGGACAGCCCAGCAGCAGGGCCGCGCTCACCGCGGCGGCCCCGGCGAAGAGCGGGGCGCGCGGCCCGGTGGCCCGGTGCAGCCCGAGGGCGAGGCCCGCGGCGGCGGTGCACAGGGCCACCGCCGCCCAGGACGGGAAGAGCAGCAGGTCGGTGCCGAACCGGCCGAAGGACGGGGCGTGGCCCAGCGCCCACCAGGTCTGCAGCAGGCCGTAGCCGAGGGCCGCGACGAAGGCGGCGGGTGCCGCCCGGCGGGCCCAGCCCGGGGTGCGTTCCGGGTGCGGCGCCGCCGTGCCGCCCGCGCCGCCCGTGCGGTCAGGGGCGTCCGTACCGGTCATGCCGTCCATGTTGGGGCGGGGTGCGGCCGGGAGGCATCGGCCACCGGGAGGAGCGGTCTCCACCGCAGGGAGGACGGCCTCCTCACATCCCCGAGTTGACGCACCGTCAGGAGTCGTCCCGTCCGGCGGGCAGGCGGGCGGCGACCATCCGGGGCAGGAGCGCCAGCCCGCCGGGCTGCCCCGCCCGCGACGGGGGCCGGGGAAAGGGAGGAGCTCCCGGCGGAATCGATCCGCTAGGCTGTGGGGCGGTTGCGCCGCACTGCCCGCCTCAGTAGCTCAGGGGATAGAGCACGGCTCTCCTAAAGCCGGTGTCGCAGGTTCGATTCCTGTCTGGGGCACAGCGTGACCGCAGGTTGCAGGCCCTCCATCCCCTCGGGGGCGGGGGGCCTGCGGCGTTCCGGTGCACGCGCAGTGCGCGTGCCGGAGGGGAACCGTCCGGGGGCGTGGCGGCCGAGGACGGGTCGGCCGAGCGTCGAGCGCTTGGTGTGGGCGAGCGCGGCGAGCCATTCCGGGGAGTAGGGGCCGGGGTCGTGGCTCCGCCGGGCAGTCGGTCCCGCGTCGCTGCTCGGCCCGCCCGAACTCCGCGGATCGAGCGGCATGCCCGGCTCGCCCCGGGCAGGATACGCACTCCGGTGATTCCCCCGCCGGGATTCGGTGAATCTCGCGGCGCCCCCGGTGGCATCCCCTAGCGTGACCCGTACGGTGACGGCTAGTCACTTCACCCCTCCGGTCGCACAACTTCCAGAGCGAGAGGGGGTGGAAGACATGGCCGGGTTCAGGTTCCTGATCAAGACGATCAGGAGGCTTCGAACGCCACCGCTGTCCGGCCGAGGAGACCGACGGTTACTGACCCTGGTTCGCCTGACGCAGTTAGCGGCTGCGCTGGCGACCATCGCGGCTCAGTTCCGCCGGTGACCCCGGCCTCCGCCTAGCCAGCGGACGCGGGGCGGCCCATCGGGTCGCCCCGCGCTTCTGTTCCCGGCCCAGGGGCCGGGTCCGCGTTCTACGTTAGCGGGGTCGGGTGCGACGCTCGTGCCGGTTATCACTTTTCGGCCTCGCGGTATTGCTTCGAACGCTCGATGGAGTTTCTCATCGCCAGAGGTCAGGGTGGTGAGGCCGGTAAACTTCTTTACCGGCCCCACCGGTCAAGAATTTTACCGGTTTGAATCGCTGTCGAAAGAGGGGAATCGCGACCGTGCCCGACCGGACCTCCGCCGCCGCCAGGAAGCTCGAACGCGCGAAGCAGGCTCTGTACGACGCCATGGCCGCAGACGTCCGGGACGGGGTGAGCGCGAACGAGGTGGCCCGCCGGGCGAGCCCCACGCTCAGCCGTCCGGTCGTCCTCGGGGTGCTCAGGGCCCGGGCGATCTACGACGCCGCCGAAGCGGCCCTGGCCGACACCCTGGCCCGGGAGTGGGTGCAGATCGTGCTGGTGGACCGCGCTGTAGCCCTCAGCCTGGACCCCAGGACCGCGGGCCTTTCGGTTCGGAACCAAGACGTGATCGCGAGGATGACCCTCAAGTCCCTGGAGCTGGCGGGCCTCTCCCTGCGCTGCTGGGACAGGAACGACGAGGACGACGACGTGGCCTACCACTTCCGCAACGGACGCCACGTGGAGATCACCCGCTGATCGGCGCCGAACGGCGGGTGCGGGTGGGCCCAAGCGGTGGCGGTCGCAAGCGGGGGTGGGCCGGGTGGGTGATTCGGGGTGGGTGGGGCTGCGGGGCGGGGGTGGCGTGGGGGTGGTGGGGGAGGATTCGGCGCAAAGCGGGCGGGTGGTGCGGCGGAAGGGCGGGTTTCGGTGGTGTCCGAGCGGGAGCCTGGCGCGGCGGGGGAGGGGTGGCGGTCGGCGTCGCGGTGGGGGGCGGCGGTGCTGGTGGCGGCGGCGGTGGTGGCACTGGTGATCGCGCTGTGCGTGCTGCTGCGGGCGGCGGTGGTGCCGCTGCTGATCGCGGTGCTGATCAGCGCGCTGGTGGAGCCGGTGAGCCGGCGGCTGACGGCGCGCGGGCTGCCGCGGGCACTGGCGGCGGCCGTCGGGTGCCTGCTGCTGGTGGCGGTGGTGGGCGGGGCGCTGTGGGTGGTGGTGAAGCTGATCTCGGACGCCGCGTCCGGGTTGACGGCCTCGTTGCAGGCGGCCGCGGACCGGGCCTCGGGGACAGACCCGTTCGCACAGGCGGTGCGCGGCGCGGCGAGCGGCCTGCAGCAGTGGGGGAGCAGCCTGGGGGCGGGCGTCGTCTCGGGGGTGCTGAGCGGGGTGGGCCTGGCCGCGCAGGTGCTGGCCTGCGGGGTGCTGACGCTGGCGCTGGCGTTCTTCCTGCTGAAGGACCGGGCGCTGCTGGTGGCGGCGCTGCGCCGGGCGTCCCCGGCCGGGCAGCGGGAGCGGGTGCTCGCGGTGGTCGGGACGGGGTACGCGGCGATGTCCGGCTTCATGCGCGGCACCACGATCATCGCGGGCATCGACGCCGGTTTCATCGCGCTGGGCCTGACCCTGCTCGGGGTGCCGCACGCGCTGGGCCTGGGCGCGCTGGTGTTCGTCGGCGCGTACGTGCCGTACGCGGGCGCGTTCCTGTCGGGCCTGACCGCGGTGGTGGTGGCGTTCGCGGACGGCGGCCCGGGCGAGGCGCTGTGGGCGTTCGGGATCGTGCTGGGCGTGCAGGCCCTGGAGGGGGCGATCCTGCAGCCCGCGGTGCAGAGCCGGACGGTCCGACTGCACCCGGCGGTGGTGCTGTTGACGATCTCGGCGGGCGCCTCGCTGGGCGGCCTGCTCGGCACGCTGCTGGCGGTGCCGCTCACCGCCGCCGCGGTCGGCGTCGGCCGGCAGGTGCGGGGCTGGCGGAGCTGAGGCGGGCGCTGGCACACGGGCCCCGGCCCGGTGGGGGATCAGGGGGTCGGCGCGGTGTCCGGGGCCGCCAGGCGCGCCGCGGTGCGGACCAGGGCGGCCAGCGGGCGGGAGCGGCTGTGCGGGGGCCAGGCGAGGTGGGTCACCACGGGGGGCGCGTCGGTCAGCGGGACGGCGGCGTGCTCGTGCCACAGCCAGGTGCGGGCGGAGGCGGGGACGAGGGCCATGGTGCGTCCGAGGGCGATCAGTTGGGCCAGCTGCGTGTGGTCGCGGACCTCCGGCCCCGGGCCGGGCGGGTAGCTGCCGCGGCGGGGCCAGCGGGCGACCGGGAGGCCGGGGACGTCGTGGACCTCGGCCAGGGACAGCGCCTCGCGCGCCGCGAGCGGGTGGCCGGCTGGCAGGACGGCGAGCTGCCCCTCGGTCAGCAGCTCCTCGCTGTCGAAACCGGCCGGGGAGCTGAACGGCACGAGGAGGAGCGCGGCGTCGGCGCGGCCGTCGCGCAGCATCTGCTCCTGCTCGTCGAAGCCGCCGGGCAGCACCTCGACCTCGACGGCGTCGGGCTCGGCGGCGTAGGCGTCGAGCAGCCGCCGCAGCAGGTCGTGGGAGGCGGCGGCCTTCACCGCGAGGGCCAGGCGCTCCCGGCCGCCGTCCGGACGGTCCGCGCCGCCGGAGCGGCGGGTGCGCCGGGCCGCGGCGGCGGTGGCGTCCAGGGCCGCGCGGCCCTCGTGCAGCAGCACCCGGCCGGCGCCGGTCAGCCGCACGCCGCGCCGGTCGCGGTCCAACAGGCTTACCCCGAGCCGTCGTTCGAGCTGCTGGACGGCCCGGGACAGCGGCGGCTGGGCCATCCCCAGGCGGGCGGCGGCGCGGCCGAAGTGCAGTTCCTCGGCGACGGCGACGAAGTACCTGAGCTCGCGGGTCTCCAAGGCGTCCACGGCCGTCCCCTCCCCGGGCCGGTGCCAGGGGCGGCGCGCGGGCCGGTGCCTGGGCCGATACCTGGCGGGTGTCACAGGATACCGATCGGGTCTTGGACGCCCGCCCCGGCCGGGGGCGAGCATCGGCGGCATGGACGAGACGAGGACCGCGCTGGTGACCGGCGCGAACAAGGGCATCGGGTACGCGACGGCGGCGGGTCTCGGTGCCCTCGGGTACCGGGTGGGCGTGGGGGCCCGGGACGGGGGCCGGCGGGCGGCGGCGGTCGGGAGGCTGCGGGCCGACGGGGTCGACGCGTTCGGCGTGCCGCTGGACGTGACCGACGGACCCGGCGTCACCGCGGCCGCCGAACTGGTCGAGCGGACGGCCGGGCGCCTGGACGTCCTGGTCAACAACGCCGGGGTCCCGGGGGAGACCGGCCCCGGCTGGTTCCAGGACCCGACCGGCCTCGACCTCGACGTGGTGCGGACGGTGCTGGAGACCAACGTGCTGGGCGTCATCCGGGTGACCAACGCGCTGCTGCCGCTGCTGCGGCGCTCCGCCTCGCCCCGCATCGTCAACGTCTCCAGTTCGGTGGGTTCGCTGACCCTGCAGGCGGACCCGGACGCCGAGATCGGCCCCGTCATGGCGGCCTACGCGCCGTCGAAGACCTTCCTCAACGCCGTCACCGTGCAGTACGCCCGCCAACTCGCCGGCACCGGCGTCCTGGTCAACGCCGCCTGCCCCGGCCTGGTCGCGACCGACTTCACCGGCTTCCACGGCCCGCGCACCCCCGCACAGGGCGCGGCCACCGTGATCCGGCTGGCCACGCTGCCGGACGGCGGCCCGAGCGGTGCGTTCTTCGACGACGGCGGCACCGTCCCCTGGTAGGCCGGGTCCTCCGTCGCGGGCGGTACCGGTCAGCCCAGTTGGCCGTGGGCGCCCGCTTCGAGGGCGGCGCGCAGGACGGCCAGGGTGGCGGCGGCACGGTCCAGGTCGTCCGGGGTGACGGCCGCGGTCAGGGCGGCGAGTTCCGTCTCGACGACGCGGCGGGCGGCGGACAGCCGCTCGTCCCCCTCGGGGGTGAGGTGCAGCAGCGAGGAGCGCCGGTCCTGGGGGTGCGCGGCCCGTCGGCACCAGCCCGCGGCCACCAGCCGGTCGACGGCCTTGCTGACGGCGCCCACGGTGATCGCCAGTTCGCCGACGATGTCGAGCACGCGGCACTCGGGCACCCGGTCGATGATCTCCATCATCTCGAACTGACCGGTGCCGAGGTCGAGTTCGGCGCGCAGCCGGGTGTTCACCGCGTTGTAGAGGCGGGTCTCGGTGCGGACCAGATCGATGAAGAAGGGTGTGACGCGGCTCACATTCGCTCCAATGGATTCCCAGGAATCGTATTCCTTGGAATATTGTTCGAGTCGGCAGATGGATTCCTGGGAATCCATCCTTGCACACCCGTCCGCACGCCCACTCGCACCCGCGCCCCCCCGGAGGTCCCCGTGTCCCGCCAGCAACGCGACGCCCTGAACGCCCTGTTCCGCTCCGTCCCCCGCAGCGAGGTGCCGCCCGCCCCCGCCGAACAGCGCGCCGGTTTCGCCGCGGCCGTCACCCGCCCCGGGCCCGAGGACGTGGCCGTCCGCCGGACCGTCCTCGGCGGGCGCCCCGCCCTGGAGTTCGAACCCGCCGGCGCCCCGGCCCGCGGCCGCCTGCTCTACCTGCACGGCGGCGGCTACGTCATCGGCTCGCCCGACACCCACGCCGGCCTGGTCGGCGAACTCGCCCGCCGCGCCGGACTGCCCACCACCTCGGTCGACTACCGGCTCGCCCCCGAACACCCCTTCCCCGCGGCCCTCGACGACGGGCTCGCCGCCTACCGCGAACTCCTGGCCACCGGCACCGACCCGCGCGCCCTCGCCCTGGCCGGCGACTCCGCCGGAGGCGGACTGGTCATCGCCACCCTGCTCGCCGCCCGGGACGCCGGACTGCCGATGCCGGCCGCGGTGGCGGTCTTCTCCCCCTGGGTGGACCTCGCCCTCACCGGAGAGAGCGTCCGCTCCAGGAAGGACGCCGACCCGCTCTTCGTCGAGGCCGACCTGCACGCCTACGCCGACCACTACCTCGGCGCGGACGACCGGACCCACCCCCTGGCCAGCCCGCTGTACGCCGACCTCGCCGGCCTGCCCCCGCTGCTCGTCCAGGTCGGGACGGACGAACTGCTCCTGGACGACGCGGTCCGGCTCGCGACCCGCGCGGTCGCCGCCGACGTCGAGGTCACGCTCGAAGTCGGCCCCGGCCTCCCGCACGTCTACCAGCACCAGTACGGCCGCCTCGACGAAGCGGACGCCGCCCTCGACCGCACCGCCCGCTTCCTCGCCGACCGGTTGGACGCCGCGCGGTCGGACGCCGTCGGCTGAACCTCGGTCCCGGCGCGGCGCGGGCGCAGGCGTGAGCAGCAGGACGGGGCCGCCCCGGCCGCTCGGCGTTCCCCTCCCGGGTCTAGGGTCCGTGCGAACGATCCCTTCCGGAGAGCGTGCGAGGAAGCACATGAACGTCCGTTTTGTGGTGCACCTGGTCGGGACGCTGACGCTGGTACTGGCCCTGACCTTCGGCGGCTTCGCGATCGGCGGGCCCCTCGTGGGCCGGCTGGGGCTGGTCCTCTGGGTCGTCGTGGCGAGCCTGGTCCGGGCGGTGCTGCCGCCCTCCTACCACTACGGCGTCGCGGGCGCGGAGACCACCTCGGCCACCTACCGGGGCTGGGCGGCCGGGCTCGTCGCGCGCACCGCCCTGGGCCGGAACCGCACCCCCGAGGGCGACCAGCTCCGCCTCGCCGCCGGCGTCCGGCTCTGCCTGTTCGGCTTCGCCGTCCGCGGCGGCCACGAGACCCGGGGCCACCTGCTGCTGCAGCGGACCCCCGACGGCGGCACGGAGGTCTCCTGGCAGGGCCGCAAGGAGGGCGCCGCCCAGCCGATCACCCCCGCGGTCCCGGCCTTCACCCCCGGCGGAGCGGTGCTCAACCCCGCCCACGCCCGCATCGGCTACGCCTCGCCCGTCCGCTTCGGCCGGGACACCTACTGGCTGCGCGCCCACGACGCCGACGTCATCCGACTGGCCCTCGGCCCGGGGCCCGCGACGCCGTCTGCCGCCTGAGCCCGGTCACGGACCCGGGTCCACGACGCTCCATCAATTCGGATGGGCGGACAAGTGCCGCTCAGGAGTCGGTGGTTCGGCTGCCGACATGCACGGCATGACCGTAGGAACCCTCGGGCTTTCCGGCCAGCAGCGGACCGACCCGGCGCGTCACCACGGCGACCGCTTCGGAGCGGGTGGTCGCGTCGTGCGCCTCCTTGTCGGTCCACAGCTGGGTCAGCCAGACCGTGTCCGGGTCGTCGAAGGCCGTGTTGATGCTGTAGTCGAGCAGGCCGCCGGCCTCGCCGCTGACGCGGAACCCGTCGAGGAGCACGGCGACCAGCTCGTCCCGCCGACCGGGCAGCGCGGTCATCCGCCCGTAGACGCTGAACTCGTTCCCGCTGGACATGCGCGCTCACCCCTCCGCCCGATCGATTCGCATCCGATCTTAGGGCAACTGCGGTGCAAAGGAAGAGACTTCGGGGATCGCTTCAGCAAGTGGCGAAAGGCTCGAAGGGGCCGATCGCACCTCGGTGCCGAGGTGCGCCGGGGTCCGGGAGTCGACGGCTGTCGGGCGGTCACGCGCCGGGGAAGGTGCCCGCCTTGACCTCGGTGACGAACGCCTGCCAGGTGCGGGGGGAGAAGGCCAGGTGGGGGCCTTCGGGGTCCTTGGAGTCCCGCACAGCACCGGGGTTGCTGTCGTTCACCTCGACGCAGTTTCCGCCGTCGCCGCCGCTGTAGGACGACTTGCGCCAGGCGGAGGCGCCGGGGTCAAGGGCGTTGCTCATGTGCGTAATCCTCCGCCGCCGATTCGATCAGGGGCAGGGACGCCTTCGGCGACAGCGAGGCGGCCCTGGCTGCATCATAGGCCGCCTGGCAGCGGGCGACTATGACCGGATCGTCGAGCAACTGGCCTGAGTACGGGCCCTCTACGTACGCCACCGGTGGTGCTTCTGCGAACGTCATCATGAAGAGCGAACCTGTCACGAGGGCATGTTCCCCTTCGCTGAACGGCAGTACCTGGAGCACGAGTTTGCCCGCGCGTACCAAGTTCAAGAGGTGGCGCAGTTGCTCGGTCATCACGCGCCTGCCGCCGACCGGTAGCCGGAGCACCGCCTCGTGGAGGACGACCCACAGCTGAACGGCTGCTGTATCGGTCAGGACGGGCACCCGCCCGAGCCTGGCCGACACCTTCTCCTCCACCTCCTCGGCCTCGATGAACGGATTGCTGGCCCGGATGACGGCCCGCGCGTAGTCGGCCGTCTGCAACAGGCCAGGTACCAGGGTCGGGGCGTACTCGAAGATCTGCTCGGCCTGGGCTTCGAGTTCGGCGACCCGCGTGAAGTGGGCGGCGTGCTGTCGGTGGGCCGCCAGGAGGTAGATGCGGGCGAAGTGGTCCCCGGTCTCGAAGACCTTGTCGAAGCGTTCGGAGAGTTCCGCCTGCGGGTTCCGGGCCGCGACCTCGATCTGGCCGATGTACCCGCCGGAGCAGTAGACGAGATCGCCCAACTCCCGCTGGGAGATCCCCATCTTCTCGCGGTGCCGCCGTAGCTCCGACCCGTAGTAGGCGCTCGGAGAGGTGGCGGGGCCGAGCTCCTTGGGGTTGACCATGCGTCACATCCACTTCACTACAGCAGCGTTGCTGCAACGTCGTCCCTGTTCAGGGTAGCTATCCGTGCCGATGCTGAGGGTGGAAAGTCCAGGATCCGAGGCAGGGAGCGGCGATGGCGGAGACGGAGCACGGGACGGCGCAACTGCGCGCCCGGCAGGCCGAGGCGGAGGGGGCGGCGGACGCCGTGGAGGCGGCGTGGCGGTTGGCGGGGTTGCCGTCGGAGCCGAGCGTGATGCCGGTGATGAGCGGGCGGGGGCTGAGGGCGGGGGCGCACGTCTCGCTCGGGGGGTGCAGTGCGGCGACGGCCCGTGCGCTGGCCGAGGTGCTGACGGAGTACGCCCGGCTGACCGGGCGGCTGATCGACGGGCGGTCGCAGCGGATCCTGGCCCGGGTGTTCGCCGAGAACGGGCTGTCGCCGGTGCGGCCGGGCGAGGGTGCGTACCTGGTGGCGAGGGAGCTGAGCGCGTGAGCACGGAGCGGTGGGAGCCCGAGGAGGGGCGGCCGGCGTACGACCGGCGTTCCGGGGAGGACGTCCGGGTGATGGCGGTGCACAGCTGCGGAGTGTTCGTCCGGAGCCTGCGGGACGGGCGGGAGAGCGTCACCACGCTCGCCGAACTCGTCCCGTCCGAGCGCGCGGTGGAGGGGCTGTGACGGACGACGCGCTCACCCGGGCCTGGGCGGGGGCGGCCCGGCTGGCCGAGCTGATCGGGGTGGAGGTCAAGGTCACCGAGGTGCCGGAGGGAGCCCACGTCCTGCTCGAACTCCCGCCCGGGGATAGCGACTCCAACCACCTGGAGGTGCTCGCCGTCCTGCGCACCGCCGACCGCTTCGGCCACCGCCGCTCGGCCGACGGCGTCGAGCACCTGTGGGCCACCTACTGGTAGGCGGACGGCCCGTCCGGGACGGCCCCCGTTCAGGAGCTGCTGCCGACGGCTCCGGTCTCCGGGGCGGGGTCGGCGTCCGAGGCGGTGGCGGTGGCGGTGGCGGTGGCGGTGGCGGGGGACAGGCTCGGGGAGGTGCCGCGGAAGGACAGGACGACGGCGAGGGCGCAGCCGCAGCTGATCGCCCAGTCCGCGAGGTTCATCACGCTGAAGTCGCGGACCGCGATGAAGTCGACCACCGCGCCCTGCGCGCCGCCGGGGGAGCGGAACAGCCGGTCGGTGAGGTTGCCGAGGGCGCCGCCGAGCAGCAGGCCGAGCGAGATCGCCCACGAGGTGCTGGCCAGGCGGCGGGAGAGCCGGACCACCACGACGACCACGGCCGAGGCGACCAGGGTGAAGACGATCGTCATCGCCTCGCCGATGCCGAGCGCGGCGCCGGGGTTGCGCTGCACCCGCAGCTCCAGCCAGCCGCCGATCAGCCGCACGGGCGAGCGCCCCTCCAGACCGGCGACCACCGCCAGCTTGCTGCCCAGGTCGACCGCGTACGCGGCGGCGGCGACCGCCCACAGCAGCCGCACCCGCCTGCGCGCGGCGAAGGCGCCGTCCTTCGCCGCGTCGTCCGATGTCGCGTCGTCCGATGTCGCGTCGTCCTTCGCCGCGTCGTCCGGCGTCGCGCCGCTCGTGGTCGCGTTGCTCGTCGTCATGTTCGCTCTCCTCGCGCTCCTGGCCCCCGTGGGCAGCGGGCGGGGCTTCTCGCCCCGAGGAAAGTACCCCGGGGCGATCTGCGCCCGTCCCTCCGGGCGTACCGGAAAGGCGGTAGGAGATTGCCTCTGAGGCAACAGGATTCTTGAAACGTCAACAGTCTGTTTAGGATCCTGGGATCGCATACTGCCTGATCAGGAGTTCTCACATGTCCGTCACCTCGAAAGCCGCCACGCTGGGAGGCCGCGCGTGGCACGCGATGCGAGCCGGAAGCTTTGCCATGGGGGCACTGCTGGTGCTGGTCGGGGTCGGGGTGGCCCTGCACCAGCCGGTGCTGATCCCGCCGCTGGCGGCCAGCGCCGCCCTGGTGCACGGTGCGCCCGGGCTGCCGATCTCGCAGCCGCGCAACCTGGTCGGCGGGCAGCTGCTGTCCGCCGCGGTGGGCTTCCTGGTGCTGGCGGTGGCCGGGCCGGGCCCGTGGGCGGCGGCGGTCGCCGGCGGACTGGCCCTGGTGGCGATGCTGATCGCGCACGTGCCGCACTCCCCGGCGGCGGCGACCGCCGTGATCGTGGTGCTGCAGTCCCCGCGTCCGGTGGTGTTCCTCCCGCTGCTGGCCCTCGCCACGGCCGTCCTGGTGCTGTTCGGCCTCCTGCCGCACCGGATCGGCGGCCACCCCGTGCGGTACCCCGTCGCCTGGTGACGCGGTCGGCGCGCCGGGACTAGGCGGACGGGGGAGCGGCGGGCAGGAAGGGCTGCCGGGCGTCCACCACGGTGCCGGGGCAGCGGTCGGGGGCGCTCCCGGTCGGGAGTTCGGCCCAGACGACCTTGCCGTGCGGCGAGGTGCGGTAGTAGCCCCAGCGGGAGGAGAGCTCGTCCACCAGGTGCAGGCCGCGGCCGCCGGTGGCGTCCGGGCCGGCCGGGCGGGGGCGGGGCGGGCGCGGGTCGTGGTCGCCGACCTGGACCAGCAGCGAGCCGCCGCGCAGCACCAGCGAGAGGGTGAACCCGTGCGGGCCGCCGCGGGCCCGGACCGCGTTGGTGGCCAGTTCGGAGACCACCAGCCGGGCGGCGTCCGAGAGTTCCACCCGGGCGTGCCAGCACTCCAGCACGTGGACGGTGTGGCGGCGGGCCCCGGCGACCGATTCGGGGTTGCTGTCGAGCGTCAACAGGCTGAGCTGTGGCCGACTTCGAGACATCGCGGGCCTCCCGGCGGATGCGCACGGGCACCCGCCGACGACAGGAGACGACCCGCGCCATCCAGCTTCGGTCGGAGCACCGGCGGCCCGCCACGGCCGGAAGTCCCCCGGGGAAGGGGCACTTCGGGACGGGCGGGCCGGACGGAGGTGGGTAGGCGGCGTTAACCCGGGCGGGCCGTCGAGCGGCCCGGGGGGGCCGACACCGGGTCAACTGCCCCGGGACGGCAACGGATCAACCGCGCCGGGGCTCCCAGCGCAGCAGGCGGCGGCAGAGCGCCGCGGCCGCGGCCAGCCAGGCGGCGAGCAGCAGCAGCGACGGCCCGGCCGACGTCCAGCCGTGCAGCAGGTCCAACTCCCGCAGCGGGCCGCCCGCCCAGGTCTCGGCGCCGAACTCGCGGCCGAACCAGGCCGTCCGCAGCCCCCGCACCACCGGGGAGAGCGGCAGCGCCCCGGACGGGCCGCGCAGCCACTCCGGCAGGCCCGCGACCGGGGTGAACACGCCCGCGCCGAACATGCACAGCACCAGCACCGGCGTCGCCACCAGCGGCGCCGACTCGGTCGACGGCGTCACCCCCGACAGGGCCACCGCCAGCACCGAGAACAGCAGGTAGCCGCCCAGCAGGACGAGCAGCAGCAGCACCGGATCGGCCGGCAGCGGCGCCCCGAACCAGCCGACCGCGACCCCGCCCAGCACCACCGCCTGGATCAGCACCACCACCCCGCCCGCACCCACCTGCCCGGCGAACACCGCGCTCGGCGGGCACTCGGTGCCGCGCAGCCGCTTCAGCACCAGCTCCTCGCGGCGCGCCACCACGCCGCCCAGCAGGTTGACGAACGAGGTCACCAGGGCCAGCCCGAGCAGCCCCACCGCCACGTACCCGGCGGCGTTCACCCCGCCGATCTCCCGCTCGCGCAGCGGCGCGGCGATCACCAGGTTGAGCAGCACCGGCAGCAGGAACCCGATGAAGGTGGAGCGCCGGTTGCGCCAGAACACCTTCCAGGACAGGGCGAACTGCCCCTTGGCGTACGTGGACCAGCTCATCGGGACGCTCCCGTCGCGGTGGGTGAGTGGCGGTCGGCGGGCGTGTGGTGCCCGCCGGGGGAGGGCTGGTCGGCGGGCGCGTGGCGGTCGGCGAGGTCGAGGAAGACGTCCTCCAGCGAGCCGGAGCGCACCTCCAGGCCGTCCAGTTCGACGCCCCGGGCCGCCGCCCAGGCGTGCAGCGCGGCCAGCGCGGGCGCCGAGCGGGGCACCCGGTAGACCGCCCGGCCGTCCGCCGAGGACGGTGCGGCGCCGAGCAGTTCGGGCAGCGCGGCCAGGCCGAGGCCGGGCGGCAGCGGGAGGGTGATCAGGTCGCCGCGGCCGGCCAGCACCTCGGCGACGGTGCCCGCGGCGGCGATCACGCCGCGGTCCATGATGGCCACCCGGTCGGCCAACTGCTGGGCCTCCTCCAGGTAGTGGGTGGTCAGCACCACCGTGGTGCCCGCCGCCCGCAGCCCCGCCACCAGCCGCCAGGTGGCCCGCCGGGCCTCCGGGTCCATGCCGGTGGTCGGCTCGTCCAGGAAGAGCAGCTCCGGCTCGTTCAGCACGGCCAGCGCCAGGTCCAGCCGGCGGCGCTCGCCGCCGGACAGCTGGCCGACCCGGGTGCCGGCCCGCGCCTCCAGGCCGACCTCGGCCAGCACCGCGGCGGTCGGCCGGGCCCGGCTGGTGAAGGCGCGCCAGCAGTCGACCGTCTCCTGGACGGTCAACTCCTTGAAGAAGCCGCCCTCCTGGAGCATCACCCCGGTGCGCCGGCGGACCTGCGGCCCGGCCGTGAACGGGTCCAGGCCGAAGACCCGGACGCGCCCGGAGGTCGGCGGGTGGTAGCCCTCCAGCACCTCCAGGGTGGTGGTCTTGCCCGCGCCGTTGGTGCCGAGCAGAGCAAAGAGTTCGCCGCGGGCGATCGAGAAGGAGACGCCGCGCACGGCCTCGTATTCTCCGTAACTGCGCCGCAGGTCCACTACCTCCACGGCCGGGAATTTCTCGGAAAGAGGTGTCATGCAGGCAGCGTGACGGGTGCGGGCGGTTCGCGGCAAGTAGCGCATCGCCGCAGCTCAGAACATGTGCAAAATGTCATCTCGGGTCATGACATTCGCGCCCCGCGGAATCTGACATCTCCTACTGCACGGATTTCCGGAAGCCGGTCATAGTTGAGACATCGCCGAGAGCGGAACCGGAAAAAGCGAAAGCCGGACCGGGAAAGCGAAAGGCGGAAGAAGGACGGACCGAGGCGATCGACCCGGGAAGCGGGCCGGAGCCGCGAGACAAGAAGGAGCCTCCCATGGCGCAGAACGAGATCAACAAGGACGAGCAGTTCGACATCGAGGTCGAGGAGCTGGACACCGTCAACGGCGGCGTCTCCGTCTCCTCCCTGCTCTCCGCCGCCTGCCCGGTGTCGAGCTTCAGCTCGGTGTCGAACTCCGTCGCCGAGGTCGCGGCCGAGTAATTCGGGACCCGTGCGGGGGTGGTCCGCTCTCGGGCGGCCCACCCCCGCACCCCGCTCCGGCCCCAACGCCCCAGCCAGACCGCCAGATTGAAGGAGAGCCGGGCATGGACAGCCTCCGGCACGAGCTGACGCGGTTCATCCAGCAGCCCGCCGCTCAGCAGGACCCACCCGCGCTCTACCGCCGGCTGCTGGCCGAGGCACCCGTCCTGGACCTCGGCCCGCTGTACGTGGTCTCCGGGCACCAGGAGGTCCTCACCGTCCTGATGAACCCCGGCACCAACGTCGACCCGACCACGGTCGGACTGCCCAGGGCCGGGAACACCGCCCTGCTCAAGGTGGTCAACCGGATGCTGCCGATGCGCGACGGCGCCGACCACACCCGGCTCAAGCGGCTCGCCACCGCCGCGTTCAGCCACCGCAGGCTGGAGCAGATGCGCGAGCGGATCGAGACCACCGCCGCCCGACTGCTCGCCCCGCTGATCGCCGCCGGCTCCTTCGAACTCGTCGCCGACCTGGCCGTCCCGCTGCCGGTCGCCGTCTCCTGCGCCATCCTCGACGTCCCCGACTCCGAGCAGGACCGGATCACCGGCTGGGCGGGCCTGGTCGCCCGAGCCATGCTCGACCCGGCCGGCACCGGCCCCGGAGCCGCCGCCATCGACGCCGAGTTCGCCGAATTCCACGCCTACGTCGAGCAGTTGTGCGCCGAGCGGACCGCCCGCCCCGGCGACGACCTGATCAGCCGACTGGCCACCGCGCGCGGCGAGGGCCGGCTCGACACCGAGGAACTGCTCGCCTTCGTGGTGATGCTGCTCGCCAACGGCCTGGAGACGCTCACCTCCGGACTCGCCGTCGCCGCCTGGGAGTTGATCCGCACCCCCGGTCTGGCCGCCCGGGTCCGCGACGAACCCGCGCTGGCCGCCGCCGTGTTCGACGAGGCCCAGCGGCTCGGCAGCCCGGTCCGCGCCAGCGCCCGGGCGCTGACCCGCGAGGTCGTCCTCGGCGACACCGTCGTTCCGGCGGGCAGCGTCGCCATGCTGCTGTACGCCGCCGCCAACCGGGACCCGCGCCGCTTCGCCGACCCCGACCGCTTCGACCCGGACCGCCCCGAACGCCAGCACCTCGCCTTCGGCCACGGCCCGCACCACTGCCTGGGCGCCCCGCTCTCCCTGATCGCGGGCTCCGCCGTCCTGCGCGGCCTCGCCGAGGCCGACGCCGCACGGGAGTTGAGCACCACCCTGACCGAGGCCACCGCCCGCCCGAACGAGCAGTTCGCCTTCGGCGGGGTGCGCGAACTGCCGGTGTCCTGCCCGCTGCGGACCGAGCTGACGGAGGTGGCGGCATGAGCACCGCGACGGACCGGCCGACCGCCGAAGCGGATCACAAGCGCACGAAGCGGGACACGGGGAGGAACACGGAGGAGGACACGGGAACACGGCCCGCGACGGAGCCCGAGGCGCCGGAACGGGAGCGCTCGCAGACCGCGGTGGTCGCCGCCGCCCGGGCCGCCGCCGTGCTGGAGCCCGGACTCGACCAGCCCGTGCGGCTGATCGGCGCCCGGCTGTGGCTGGCCGGCGCCGCCCTGGTGCTGGCCGTCGGCGCGGGCGCGGGCTGGGCGGTGTGGGGCAAGCTCCCGCACACCATGACCGTGCACGCCGTCGCCGCGCACGGCGACGCCCCCGTCCGGGTGGCCGCCGAACGCCCCGGCAGCCTGGTCGAGTTCGAGGTCCGGCCGGGCGACCCGGTCACCGCCGGACAGGTGCTGGCCCGGGTCGGCGACGGCGCCCTGACCGCCCCCGAGAGCGGCACCGTCAGCGCCCTGCTGGCCCCGCCCGGCAGCCAACTCGCCCCCGGCACACCCGTGCTGGCCCTCGACCCGGCCGCCGCCCCGGCCACCGTCCGACTGCTGCTGGACGACCCGCAGGACGCGGCGAAGCTCGCCCCCGGCCTGCCCGTGCTCGTCCCGGCACCCGGCGGGGGAGCGGTGCGCGCCGTCATCGACCGCGTCGAGGCGCTGCCCGTCCGCGCCGACTCGCTCGACGGCACCCTGCCGGTCGCCGTCCCCGGCCTGCCGTCCGGCGGCGCCCCGGTCTGGATCGCCTACGCCCGGCTCCCGCAGGGCGTCGCGTTCGCCGGCCCGCTGGCCCTGGACGTCCGGGTCGACCTCGGCAGCCGGCACCCCTACCAGGCGGTGCTCGGACAGGAGGCCAAGCGATGAAGCCCGCCCGGACCGCCACCGCCGAGCCGCCCGCCACCGAACCGCGCACCGCCAACGGCGGCCCGCCGCAGCCTGAGACGTCGCAGCCCGGGCCCTCGCAGCCGGAGACGTCGCAGCCGGGGAAGAAGCCCGAACCGCAGCAGAAGCGGCAGAAGAAGCGCACCCACCTGCGCACGCCCGTCGTCCCGCAGATGGAGGAGCAGGACTGCGGGGCCGCCTGCCTCGCCGTGGTGCTCGGCGCCTTCGGCCGGCGGATCACGCTCAACGAGGCGTCCCGCGCCTGCGGGGTCAGCCGGGACGGCGTCAGCGCCGCCGCCGTCGCCCGGGCCGCCGGGCGGTACGGGCTGCTGGCCCGCGGCCGCCGGGTGGTGCGCCGCGAGGGCGAGCGGCTGGAGGGCCTCGACGCGGTGCCGGTGCCGTCGATGGTGCTGGTCACCGGCCCGCACTTCGCCGTCTTCGAGGGCGTCAAGCGCGGCCGGGTGCACGTCAACGACCCCTCGCTGGGCTCCTACTCGGCCACCCCGGCCGAGTTCTGGGAGTCGTTCGCCGGCATCGCCGTCGGCTTCGAACCCGGACCGGACTTCGAACCCGGCGGCCGCCGCTTCCCGCTGCTGCGCTCGCTCACCGCCCGGATGCGGCCGTACGCCTGGCCGATGCTGGTCGCGGTGCTGGTCGGCATGCTGATGACACTGCCCGGCGTGGCCTCCGCCTTCCTGCTCCGCACCTACCTGGCGACCGTCGTGGGCGGCGGCGCGAGCGGCTGGGCGGTGCCGCTCACCCTGGCCGGGTTCTCGGTGACCGCCCTGGTGCTGGCCGGGAACTGGCTGCGCTCGGCGATGGTCAACCGGGTGCTGGAGGCGATGGCCGCCCGCTCCTCGGCGGCCTTCCTGTGGCGGATGCTGCGGCTGCCCGGCGCGTTCTTCCACCGCCGCCAGCTCGGCGGCCTGGTCACCCGGGTACAGCTCAACGACGGCCTCGCCAACCTGCTCTCCTACCGGGTCGCGGGCGCCGCCTCCTCGCTGGCCGCCGCCACCGTGCACCTGGGCGCGCTGCTCTGGCTGGCCCCCGAGCTGGCCGTCATCCCGGTCGCCGTCGCGGTGCTGGACGCGCTCGCGCTGCGCTCCGCGGACCGGCGGCGCGGCGGCACCATCCACCGGCTGCACGCCGAGGGCCACAAGCGCGACGGCGTCGCCTTCGCCGGGGTGTCGGCGATCGAGACGGTCAAGGCCGAGGGCGCCGAGGACGCGCTGTTCCGCTCCTGGGCCGGCTGGCAGGCCCGCGCCGCCCACACCGGGCAGCAGGTCGCCGCCAGCGTGCTGGTGCCGCTCTCGCTGCCCGGCGCGCTCAACTCCGCCGCCGCGGCCGCCGCCGTGATCGCCGGAACCGCCCTGCTGCTGGCCGGCTCGCTCTCCTTCGGCACCCTGCTGGCCTTCCTGCTGCTGCTCAACGGCTTCCTCCTGCCGGTCTCCCAACTGGTCGGCACCGGCTCCGAGTTCACCGTCGCCCGGGCGCAGAACGCCCTGCTGGAGGACATCGAGACCAGCGAGGTCGACCCGTACCTCACCCCGGTGCTCGACGCCCCCGCCGAACCCGTCCGGCTGCGCGGCGAACTCGAACTGCGCGACCTGGAGTTCGGCTACGACCCCAACCGGCCCCCCGCCCTCACCGGCATCTCGCTGCGGATCGCCCCCGGCGAATGGGTCGCCGTGGTCGGCGGCAGCGGCAGCGGCAAGTCGACGCTGGCCCGGCTCGCGGCCGGCGTGCTGCGGCCCTGGAAGGGCGAGGTGCTGCTCGACGGGAAGCCCCGCGACGACTGGCACCGCGCCGTCGTCACCGGCCAGGTCGCCTACGTCGAACAGCAGTTGCGGCTCTTCGAGGGCACCGTCCGGGAGAACCTCACGCTCTGGGACCCGGCCACCGGCGAGGACGCCCTGCACCGGGCGCTGGCCGACGCCGAAGCCGCCGAACTGGTCCGCCGCCGCGGCGGACTGGACGCCCGGATCGACGAGGACGCCCGCAACTGGTCCGGCGGCGAACGCCAACGCATCGAGATCGCAAGGGCGTTGGCCCTCGACCCGGCGCTGGTCGTGCTCGACGAAGCCACCAGCGCGCTGGACGCCCACACCGAGGCCGCCGTCAACGGGCACTTGCGCCGCCGCGGCGTCAGCTGCCTCGTGCTGGCCCACCGCCTGAGCACCATCCGGGCCGCCGACCGGGTCGTGGTGATCCGCGAGGGCCGGATCGTCCAGCAGGGCCCGCCCGCCGAACTCGCCGAACAGGACGGCCCGTACCGGGAGTTGCTGCGCGAAGCGGCGGCCGCCGGGACGGGCGGGGACCCGGAGGCGGCCGAGACGGCCGGGACTACCCAGACCGCCCAGGCCACCCGCGCCACCCAGACCACCCACGACCAGCCCGTCCGGACGGAGGAGCAGGCATGACCGTCACCACCACTGCCGCCCCCGCGGGCGGGACCACGACCACCGCGGCGGACGAGGAGCGCGACCCGGCGACCCGGGCCGACGCCACCGCGGCCGCCAACCGGACCGCACTCGCGGACGCGTTGGCGGAGTTCGGCACCACCACCCGCCCGCACACCTCCCCGCGCCGCGGCGGAGCCACGCCGACAGCGCCGCGCCACCGCGCGGACCTGGCGCGGGAGGTGCTGCGGGCACTGGGAGTGCCGGTGCCCCACGAGATCCCCGCCGCGGTGCGGGACGCCGCCGACCCGGTCACGGCGCTGCTGCGCCGGGCCGGAGTGCGCTGGCGCCCGGTCACCCTCACCGGCGGGGACGAGAACGGCACGGCCGGGCCGATGGTGGCGTTCGCCGCCGAGGACGGCCGGCCGATCGCCCTGATCCCCCGGGCCGGACGGCACCGCCGCCACGACCCGGGCTCCGAACGGGCTGCCACCCGAGCGGAGTTGAGCCGCCAGGCGCTACTGCTGTACCCGCCGCTGCCACCGGGGTGCCCGACCTCGGGAGACCTGCTGCGCTTCGCCCTCGCCGTGCCCGGTGCCCGCCGGGACCTGGCGGTGCTGAGCCTGGCCGGTCTGGTGTCGGCGCTGCTCGGCCTGCTCGTCCCGCTGTCCACCGGAGTGCTGCTGCCCGGCCTGCTGCTGGCCGAACGGCACCCGGTGCGCTGGCTGGCCGTGCTGCTGGGCTCCGCGGTGGTGGCGTCCTGGCTGCTCACGCTGGTCCGCAACACCGCGGCCGTCCGGCTCACCGGCCGGGTGCAGCACGCGCTCGAACCCGCCGTCTGGGACAGGCTGCTGTCCCAGGACGCCAGGTTCTTCCGCGACTACACCACGGGTGACCTGGTGCACCGGGCGAACGCGGTGGCGCAGGCCCGACAGGCCCTCTCGGAGGTGCTGGTGGGCGCCGTGCTCGGCGCGGTGTTCGCCGTCACCGGGCTGACGGTCCTGCTGCTGGTGGACTGGCGGCTCGGCGGGCTGCTGCTGCTCGCCGTGCTGGCGGTGACGGCCGCGCTGCTGCTGCTCGGCCGTCGCCGCCAGGAGCACGAATCGCAGGTCTACCAGGCGCACGGGCAGCTGCAGGGCGTGCTGTACGGGCTGCTGCTCGGCATCGACAAGATCCAGACCGCCGGCCGGGAGATCCAGGCGTTCGCCCGCTGGGCCGTCCCGTTCGCCGGACAGAAGCGCGCCGACGCCGCCGCGATGCGCAGCGAGGCGCTCTCCGGTGCCCTGACCACCGCACTCCAGCCGCTGCTGCTGGCCGTCCTGCTGGCGGGGGCGACGTTCGGCCCGGCCGCCGAGGCCGGGCACCTGATGGCGGCCGGCGTGGCGGCCGGCCAGGTCGCGCTGGCGCTGGGCCAGGTCACCCACGCCGCGGTCGGCGCGTACGGCGTCGCCCCGGTGCTGGAGCGGCTGCGGCCGATCCTCGCCGAACCGGCGGTGAACGCCGCCGAACGGGCCGGGCAGCTCGCCGACCCCGGCCGGCTGCGGGGCCGACTCGCCCTGGACGGCGTGGTGTTCCGCTACCCGGGAAGCGCGCTGCCCGCCCTGGACGGGGTGTCGCTGCGGGCCGAGCCCGGCGAGTTCGTCGCCGTGGTCGGGCCGTCCGGCGCCGGGAAGTCCACCCTGATCCGGCTGCTGCTCGGCTTCGAGCAGCCCGAGGCCGGTGCGATCCGCTACGACGGCCGCGAACTCGCCACCCTGGACGCCCGGTTGGTGCGCCGGCAGCTCGGCTCGGTACTCCAGCACGGCCGGATGCTGCGCGGCTCGCTGCTGGAGAACCTGGCCGGCGCCGACCCCGACGTCACCGAGGACCGGATCTGGCACGCCGCCGAACTCGCCGGGATCGCCGACGAGTTGCGCGCCCTGCCGATGGGCCTCGGGACCAGGGTCGGCGAGGACGCCCAGGGCTTCTCCGGCGGCCAGGTGCAACGCCTGCTGCTGGCCCGCGCCCTGGTCCGCGACCCCGCCGTGCTGCTGCTCGACGAGGCCACCTCGGCCCTCGACAACGCCACCCAGCAGCGGGTCGCCGCCGCCGTCGCCGGACTCGACCGCACCCGCCTGGTGATCGCCCACCGACTGAGCACCATCCGCACCGCCGACCGGATCTACGTGCTGGACGGGGGCCGGGTGTCCGCCGAGGGCACCTACCGCGAACTGCTCGGCACCGACCCGCTGTTCACCCGCCTCGCCCGCTTCCAGGAGATGTGAGATGTCGCTCGACGTTCAGACCTGGCTCCGCACCGCCGGAACCCCGGGCCCCGCGGCCCCGACGACCGCCCTGCTGCCCGGCCTGCCCGGCGCCGACGAGCGGCTGCACGCCGTGATCGCCGCCGCCGCCAGCTTCGAGGAACGCGCCGCCGCCCGCGACGACGGGCAGGCCCTGTTCGCCCCCGACCAGGGCGAGGACCGGCGCAGCCGGGCCGCCGCCGTCGAGACCTGGCTGCGCCGCGCCGCGGGCGACCAGCGCTCCGCCGGGGTGCTGCTCGACCACCTCGCCGAGACCGGCCGCCCGCTCGGCGAGGGCCTGCGTCGGGTCCGGCTCACCGACCCTGCCAGGCTGCCGAGTTGGGCGTACCCGCTGGCCGTGTTCCTGCGCGCCCAGAGCGAGGCGCCCGCCACCGGGCCGGGCGCGGTCGCGGCCGGCTTCCGGGCCGCCGCCGACGCCCTGCTGCCCGCCGGGCAGGGCTCGGTGCTGGGCGTCCCGGTCACCGCGAAGGGCCGCGCCGACGTGGTCGGCACCCTGACCGGACGGCTGGTCGAGGTCGCCAACCTCACCCTCTGCCAGGAGTTCCAGCTCGCCACCGGCCGCCCCCGCGCCACCGGTTGGGACGCCGAGGGCGGCCCGGACGCCTCCGCCGCGGGCTGGCTGGCCCGGCTGGAGCGGCTGCCCGCGCTGGCCTACCTGATCGGCACGGTCTGCCGGCAGTGGCAGGAGATGTACACCGAGATGTTCGCCCGCCTCTCCGCCGACCGGGCCGGCCTGGTCGCCGAGATGTGGGACGGGGTCGACCCGGGCGCGCTGGACTCGGTGCACGGCGACGCCGGCGACCGGCACGCCCAGGGCCGCTCGGTGGCGCTGCTGCGCTTCGCGAACGGCGCCGGCGTGGTCTACAAGCCCAAGGACATGCGGCACGCCACCGCCTTCCTCGGCCTGGTCGAGCGCCTCAACCAGGAGCTGAGCCTCGACCTGCCGGTGCGCACCGTGCTGATCCGCTCCGACCGCGGCGACGACGGCCACGGCGCCTCGCTCAGCACCGACTGCTCCGGCGACTACGGCTGGGAGGAGCTCGTCCCGTCCCGCCCCTGCGCCGACCGCGCGGGCTTCGCCCGGTTCTACCGCCGGCTCGGCATGACCATCCGGCTGGTGCAGCTGCTCGAAGGCCGCGACATGTGGGCCGACAACCTGCTGGCCGACGGCGAGCACCCCGTCCTGATCGACCTGGAGTGCCTGCTCTACCCGCGGGTGCAGAACCCGCCGGTGCTCAAGGACGCCCAGCACGCCCTGCTGGACGAGCTGGAGACCACCGTGGTGCGCACCGCGATGGCCTTCCAGGCGTGGACCCCGGCCGGCCGCACCGACGCCCTCGACATCGGCTGCCTGTCCCGGGTCGGCAGCCTGGAGGTCGTCCCCGGCGTGCCCGCGCTGCCCATCACCGCCTACCGGCCGGTGCACGACGGGCAGCCCGCCGACCCGTGGCAGTACACCGAGGAGGTGGTCGAGGGCTACCGCGAGATGCACGACGCGCTGTACCGGATCCGCGGCGAACTCGCCGCCCCCGAAGGACCGTTGAGCGGATTCCGGGGCGTCTGGGTGCGCTACATCTGGCGGCACACCTGGGACGGCTACAAGATCCTGCGCGCCTCCACCAGCCCGCTCGCGCTGGACGACGGCGCGACCCGGGAGACCGTCATCGCGGGCGCCCTGCGCGGCGCCGTCACCGCCCGCTCCGGCGACCCGGACCGCGGCGACCTGCTGGAGGTGGTGCTCGCCGAGCTCGACTCCTTCCGCACCCTGGACATCCCGTTCTTCCGCTCGCTGACCACCTCGTCCTCGGTGTTCACCGCCGACGGCCGCGAGATCCCCGGCCACTTCCGCTCCACCGGCTGGCAGCGCCTCCAGCAGCGGGTCGCCGAACTCGACGACTTCGACCTGGACACCCACGTCGCGGTGCTCTCCGGCTGCGTGGACGCCGCCCGGGCCGGCACCGAGGAACCCGCCGCCCCGCCGCGCCCGCTCACCGCCGCCGAACCGCCCGCCCCCGGCGAACTGCTGGCCGAGGCCGTCGCGATCGGCGACCGGATCCTGGACGCCCGGCGCGGCACCGGCTGGGTCGCCCAGGGCTGGTACCCGGGCACCGGCCTGCGCCAGGTCGAGGTGCTCGGCCCCGACCTGACCGCCGGCACCCTCGGCATCGCCCTCTACCTCGCCGAACTCTGGTCCGCCACCGGCGAACCCCGCTTCCACCGGGCCGCCCACGCCCTGCTCGCCGAGGCCGCCGCCCTGATCGACCCGGCCGAACCCAAGGCGTTCGCGTTCGCCGGCGACTCCCGGCTGGCCTCCGGCGCACCCGTCCCCGGCGGCTTCTTCGGCCCCGGCGCGATCATCCACGGCCTGGCCCGCGGCGGACTGCTGCTCGGCGAGGCCGACTTCCTCACCGCCGCCCAGGCCCTGGTCCCCGGCGCCATGACGGTCGCCGAGTCCGCCTCCAACCGGCCCGGCCGCCCGGTCAGGATCCCGCACGCCGACGTCCCGCTCGGCACCGCCGGCCTGCTGCTCAACCTGCTGCGGCTGCGCCGCGCCGCGGGCGGCAGCCACGGCGAGACCGACCGGGCGATCCGCACCCTCGCGGCCACCGCCCTCGACCGACTCGCCGACGAGCACACCCCGTTCGACTTCCTGCAGCTCGTCCCCGGCGGCACCGACTCGATCGCCGCCGCGCTCGCCCGCACCCTCGCCGAAGCCCCCGCCCTGCTCGCCGACCCCGAGGACGTCCGGGCCCGGCTGCACGCCCACCGCTTCGACACCGCCACCCGCTCCGGCCGCCTCGCCTGCCTGGACGCCGCCGTCTCGCTCGGCGCCGACGCCGTCGACCAGGCCGACCTCGGCGCCCTCACCCCGCCCGTCACCGGCCCCGAACTCGCCGCCCTCACCGGCCGCGCCCTGCTCTCCGCCGCCACCGAGGCACTCACCGCCGCCGAGGCCGGACTCGTCCACACCCTCCCCGAGGACGCCACCGGGGCCCTGCTGGACGGCCCGTTCTACGACGGGCGCGAGGCCGCCGCCCTGATGGTCCGCGAACTGCTCACCCGCCACCGCCTGCACGGCACCTGGTTCCCGGACCGGGCCGCGCACGACGCCGTCAACCTCGGCGCGCTGGACGGCACCGTCGCCGTCGGCCTGCTGCTGCTGCGCCTGCACGACGCCTCCGCCGCCCCGCTCGCCACCCTGCGCTGACCGCGCGCCGCTTCGAGGAGTACCCGCCATGTCCGAACTCATCGGCTTCAAACGCCACTTCACCCCGTACGTGGTCGACGGCGAGGCCGTCTACCTGGTCTCCGAGCGCGGCGTCTCGGTGGTCGACGGCACGCTCGCCCAGGCCCTCGCCCCGCTGCTGGACGGCACCCGCACCGCCGAGCAGATCGGCGCCGCCCTGGACGGCGTCGTCCCCGCCGACAAGCTGCGGGCCGGCGTCGACAAGCTGCGGGCCGGCGGCTGGGTCACCGCCGCCGACCCGGCCACCGACCGCCCCGGCGCGGCCTTCTTCGAGATGGCCGGGCAGGACGGCGACACCGCGATGACCGCGCTGCGCGCCGCCACCGTCCGGATCGAGGTGCACGGCGACCTCGACCCCGCGCCGTTCCTGGCCGCCCTGGCCGCCGCCGGCGTCACCGTCGACCAGGACGCCGAGTTCACCGTCGCGCTCACCGAGGACTACCTCCACCCCGGCCTGGCCGAACGCAACCGGCAGGCCCTCGCCGACGGCCGCCCCTGGCTGCTGGCCCGCCCGGTCGGCTCGATCGTCTGGGTCGGCCCGGTCTTCAGCCCCGACACCCCCGGCGTCGACGGCTCCGGCTGCTGGGAGTGCCTGGCGCACCGGCTCTCCGCCAACCGGCAGTCGCTCAGCTACCTGCAGCACCGGCTCGGCCAGGACCAGCCGATCTCCACCGCCGGCGCCCACCTGCCCGCCACCCTGGCCCTGGGCACCCAGCTCGCCGCCCTGGAGACCGCCAAGTGGCTGGCCGGCGCCCGCCCGCCGCAGCCCGCCGTCACCACCCTGGACACCGTGCTGCTGGAGAGCGAGAAGCACGTCCTGGTCCGCCGCCCGCAGTGCCCCTCCTGCGGCGACGACGCGATGATGACGCTGCGCCAGCTGGCGCCCGTCCGCTTCGAGTCCCGCCCCAAGGCGTTCACCGCCGACGGCGGCCACCGCTCCGCCTCGCCCGAGGACATGCTGGAGAAGTACCGCCCCCAGCTCAGCCCGGTCACCGGCGTGGTCACCACCCTCGTCCCCGCCGCCCGCACCCCCACCGGCCTGCGGGTCTACGTCTCCGGGCAGAACCTGTCCCGGCAGAGCGGCGACCTCAAGCAGCTGCGCACCGGCCTGCGCTCGGTCTCCTGCGGCAAGGGCCGCACCGACGTGCAGGCCCGGGCCTCCGCGCTCGGCGAGGCGATGGAGCGCTTCTCCGGCGTCTTCCAGGGCGACGAGGCCCGCCGCACCGCGACCTTCGCCGAACTCGGCGACGCCGCGATCCACCCCGGGCGCACCCTGCTCTACTCCGCCAAGCAGTACGCCGAACGCGACCGCTGGAACGTCAAGCAGTCGATGTTCAACGTCGTCCCGGTGCCGTTCCGCACCGACGACCCGATCGAGTGGTCCCCGGCCTGGTCGCTCACCGAGCAGCGGCACCGCTGGCTGCCCACCCAGGCGATGTACTACGGCTACCGGCACGCCGGCCGGTTCTACGCCGCGGGCGACTCCAACGGCTGCGCGGCCGGCACCTCCTTCGAGGACGCCGTCCTGCAGGGCTTCCTGGAACTCGTCGAACGGGACGCCGTCGCGCTCTGGTGGTACAACCGGGTGCAGCGCCCCGCCGTCGACCTGGACGCCTTCGGCGACCCGTACGTCGACCAGCTCCGCGAGGTCTACCGCGGCCTGCGCCGGGAGATCTGGGCGCTCGACCTGACCGCCGACTTCGGCATCCCCGTCGTCGGCGCCTTCTCCCGCCGGCTCGACGCCGGGAACAACGGCACCAACGAGGACGTGCTGATCGCGTTCGGCGCCCACCTCGACCCGCACATCGCGCTCACCCGCGCCCTCACCGAGATGAACCAGTTCCTCGGCCCGGTCGCCGGCGACGAGCACGGCAGGGTCAGCTACGCGGGCGCCGACCCCGAGCAGAAGGCCTGGTGGACCACCGCCACCGTCGCCAACCAGCCCTACCTGCTGCCCGACCCGCGCGCCCCGCGCTCCACCCCCGCCAGCTGGCTCCCGCTCGCGGGCCCCGACCTCGCCGACGACCTCGCCCTCGTCCAGCGGATCGTCGAGGACCACGGCATGGAGTTCCTGGTCGCCGACCAGACCCGCCCCGACGTGGGACTGCCCGTCGCCCGGGTGATCGTCCCCGGCATGCGGCACTTCTGGGCCAGGTTCGCGCCCGGCCGGCTCTACGACGTCCCGGTCCGGCTCGGCTGGCTGGACACCCCGACCCCGGAGAGCGAGCTCAACCCGATCCCCATCTTCATCTGACCGACGCGCGGGGCAGCCGGGCCCGGCTGCCCCGCCCCTCCGGGGAGGTACCCATGACCGTCATCGAAACCCTGCCGCCCGCCCCCGCCACCGGGGGCCACCGCCCGCTCCGCCGCCTGCTGCGCCTGCGCCCCGAGGTCGAGGTCACCGCCCAGGGCGCCGACGTCGAACTCGCCCACCCGTGGGGCCGCCAGCGCGTCCACGCCCTCGGCGAGCGCACCGTCGCCGCGCTGCTCGACCTCACCCGCGCCGACGCCGACCTCGACCTGCTGAGCCTCGACCACGTCCGGCTGCTCAAACTGCTCGAACGCTTCCCGTACCTGGTCACCACCACCGTCGCCGACCCGCTCGGCACCCCGCTGGCCACCGCCGTCCCGATCGCCCGCTCCGCCGCCCTGCCCGGATTCGCCCGCCCCACCGGCCGGTTGGTGCTCTCCCGGTTCGCCTACCTGCGCCGGCTGCCGGACGGCCACGGCCAGGACGGCGAGAGCTGCGTCCTCGAATCGCCGATGGCACCGTTCCGGCTCACCCTGCACCAGGCCGCCGCCGGAGCCTTCGTGGCCGCCCTCAGCACCTCCCGCACCGCCGAGGAGGCCGCCCTGCTCGCCGGAATGAGCCCCGGCGAGGGCGAGGCCCTGGCCGGACTGCTGGCCGGCGGCGGCTTCCTGGACGCCGGACAGGGCTCCGAAGCCCCGCTCTGGGACTTCCACGACCTGCTGTTCCACGCCCGCAGCCGCCCCGGCCGGCACGACTACCCCACCGGCGGCGTCTTCGCCCACCAGGACGTCCCGCAACTGCCCGCCGTCTCCGCCCCCGGCGCCCGCGAGGAGGGCGAGGGCATCGACCTGCCCGTCCCCGACTGGGACACCGTGGTCGCCCGCGACCCCGCGCTCAGCGAGGTCCTGGAAGGCCGCCGCTCGGTGCGCACGTACGCCGACACCCCCGTCACCCTCGACCAACTCGCCGAACTGCTCTACCGGGTGGCCCGGGTCCGCCGGGTCATCCCCGGCGACCCCGCCGACCCGCACGGCTACGACGGCGTCGAACGCCCCTACCCGGCCGGCGGCGCCACCGGCGAACTGGAGGTCTACCTCTCGGTGGTCAAGTGCGTCGGCCTGGAGCCCGGCGTCTACCGCTACGACGCCGCCGCCCACCGGCTGCGCCCCCGCCCGTTCCAACACCCCGGCGAGGAGGCCGCGTTCAGCGAACTCGTCACCGCCGCCTGGCGCGCCACCGCCTGCACCGTCGACCCGCAGGTGCTGCTCACCGTCACCAGCCGGTTCGGCCGGCTCTCCTGGAAGTACAGCCAGATCGCCTACGCGCTGACCCTCAAGCACGTCGGCGTGCTCTACCAGACGCTCTACCTGGTGGCCACCGCCATGGGCCTGGCCCCCTGCGGCCTCGGCTCCGGCGACACCGACGCCGCCGCCCGGGCGCTCGGCCTGGACTGGACGGCCGAGTCCTCGGTCGGCGAGTTCCTGATCGGCAGCCGCCCGGCCGGGGTGCCGCGCACCGCGCACGGCTTCGCGGACGTGGTGGACGCCGCCCGCGCCGGGGAGGGCTTCGGCGAGAACTTCTGACGGCCCTTCCGGAAGCGCGCACGCCTGCGACCCGTCAGCGGGAATCTGACGGGTCGTCGGCGAGCCTGCGTTTCCTCAAGCGCCCTACAGCCAGCCGCACTCGCGGGCGATCCGGATCGCGTCGCAGCGGTTGCGCGCCCTGGTCTTGGCGATCGCCGCCGAGACGTAGTTGCGCACCGTCCCCGGCGAGAGCGACAGCGCCGCGGCCGCCTCCCGCACCGTGCTGCCCTCGGCGATCTCGCCCAGCACCGCCAGCTCCCGGCGGCTCAGCGGCCCGGCCTGCCCGGACCGCACCACGTCCAGCACCAGCCGCGGGTCGTACACCCGGCCGCCGCGGGCCAGTTCGCGCACCGCCGCGATCAGCGCCGGCGCCTGCACGTCCTTCAGCAGCACCCCGGCCGCGCCCTCCACCAGGGCCCGCCGGGACTCCGCCGTCCGCGGCAGCGCCGGGACCAGCAGCAGCACCGCCGTGCCCGGCGCCGCCTGCTGCACCTGCCGGGCCGGCCCCGGCCCGTCCGGCTGCTCCGGATCCAGGCCCAGCACCGCCACCGCGGGCCGCACCCGGGCCGCCGCCGCCGCGGCCTCCTCGCCGCCGGCCGCCTCGGCGACCACCGCGAGGTCCTCCTCCCGGTCCAGCAGGGCCCCCAGGCCCGAGCGGAACAGGTGGTGCCCGTCGGCCAGCAGCACCCGGGTCGAGTCCGTGGCCGCCGGCTCCGCGGACGGGAACCGGTGCGTCATGACCCGCTGCCCCAGCGGGCGTTCCAGTGCGGTCGTCATCCGCGCGCCTCCGCCCGTTCCGGCCCGGTCAGCCCCAGCCCCAGGTACCGGACTCCTGCGCGCCACCGCTCGGGCTGGTGGTCGGGGTCGGGCTGCCGGAGGGGACGGGGGTCGGGTCGGAGACGCCGGGGCCGATCACGACCGCCTGGGCCCCCGCGTCGGCGGGCTGCCCCGGGCCGTCCAGGACCGCCCCGTCGGCGGTGACCACGGCGCCCGGCCGGGCCGGCCCGGCCAGTTCGGCGGCGGTGGCGACGCCACCCACGGTCAGAGCGCCAAGTACGGCAATCGCGACAATTCGAATGTTCAGCGACATGGGAGTGCCCGGTCCTCTCGCGTTCGGCTGATCCCCGGGCTGCCACCGGGGAGTGTGGTGTGAGCCGCCGCCAGGTCTCCGGTGCGCTCCGCGTCCCCCGCCGGGGGCTGCTGCCGCGGTTCCCGCTCCGTCGTCCTGCCGACAACAACGAGAGTGCTCCCGGTGGCACCTCCGTGTCAGTAGCCGGAGCTGGCACCAGAGTGCCGTGACACCCTGAGGACAGCTCCCGCCCCCGCCCCCGGCACCCGACGCCCGGTCAGCTCCGGGCGCTGTCCTGCCACAGCCCCAGCGCGATCCACGGGTCCGCCTCGCAGCGCTCCACCGACCAGCCCGCCAGCGGCCCGTCCGGCCCCACCAGCCGCGCCGCACCCGCCCGCAGCGCCAACTCCGCCGCCAGCAGCGAGGACGCGGTCAGGAAGCACACCGCCGCCAGCCCGTCCACGCCCGCCCGCAGCCGCACGGCCCGCACCCGGGCGTGGCACACCCGGGCCCCGTCCAGCCGCAGCCGCAGCAGCGCCGTCCGCACCGGAGCGGCCCCCGCGGTCTCCGGGCAGCCGTCCTCCACGGGCGGCGGAACCAGCTCCAGGCGGATCGCGTACATCAGTCCAGCGTGGCAAACCGCGGGCCGATCCGGGGGCCGCCACCGGTGTCAGATCCCCGCCTGGCACGAATATGACAGTTCCCGGGCGCTCTTCACGCCTCGCCCACCAGTGCGACAGAATCTCCGCAAGCCGGTTCTCCCCGCCGTCCGGACAGCGCTAGTCTGACGCCCGGTCAGCAGGAATCCGGGGGGTGCGCGGCACCTGCGCGCTGGAGGTCGACATGGGTAGAACCACGAGAACGGGCACCCGGCCGGACGCACGACGGACCGACTGTTGACCGCCGGCGGCCCGATCGGGCTCGACGCGTTCGGCGAGGCGGTCTACCGCGCCATGCTGCTGCACCCCGACCTCGACACCGGCGGCCTGGCCGGACACCTCGACTCCACCGAGGCCGAGGTCGGCGAAGCCCTCGACCGGCTCGCCGACCTCGCCCTCACCCGCCCCGCCAGCTGCGGCACCCGCTGGCGCGCCGTCAACCCCGAACGCGGCCTCGCCGCCCTCCTCGCCCACCAGGAGGCCGAGGAGGCCCGCCGCCAGCGCGAGGCCGAACGCAGCCGGGCCGCGATGGCCGGACTGATCGCCGAGTACGCCAGCATCCACGCCCCCGGCACCGACGGGCAGCGCGGCATCGAGATGCTCGCCAGCCTCGACCAGGTCCGCGACCGGCTGATCCAGCTCGCCTCCGACGCCACCGTCGAAGTGCTCTCCTTCGCCCCCGGCGGCCCGCAGCCCGCCCCCGTCATGGAAGCCAGCCGCGCCCTCGACCAGGAGACCCTGGAACGCGGCGTCCGGATGCGCACCGTCTACCAGGACAGCGTCCGCAACGACCCCGCCACCGTCCAGTACGCCCGCTGGCTGCACGGCCTCGGCGGCGCCGTCCGCACCACCCCCACCCTGCCGCTGCGCATGATCGTGGTCGACAACGCCACCGCCATCGTCCCGATCGACCCCGACGACCCCCGCAAGGGCGCCGTCCTCCTCCAGAGCCCCGGCGTGGTCGCCGCCCTGCGCGCCCTCTTCGACCAGGTCTGGGAACACGCCCGCCCGCTCGGCGAGAGCCCCCAGCGCGACCTGCGCGGCCTCACCGGCCAGGAACGCGAACTGCTCCGCCTCCTCGCCGAAGGACTCACCGACGAACGCGCCGGCCAGCGCCTGGGCGTCTCCCTGCGCACCGTCCGCCGGATGATGGCCGACCTGATGGTCCGGATGGACGCCCGCAGCCGCTTCCAGGCCGGCATCCAGGTCGCCGCCCTCGGCTGGCTGGAGACCGCCGAAGACGCCCCCGCCTAGCCCCCCGGCGGGCCCCTCCCCGCACCCCCGCACCAGGCCACCAGGCAACCCGAGGCCCGCCGCAGGCGGTTCGGGCGGCCGGTGCTCGCCGCAGGCGGTTCCGGCGCTGGCTGTCCTGCTGGTCCGCCGTCGTTGCGGCCCCGCGGCAGGCGGTCGCCGTCATTGTCCGGCGCGGTGGCCCGTCGGCAGTCCTCCGCCCCGGAGCCCGCCGCAGGCGCTCCGCTACGGTTGCCCGCCGTCCGAGGCCCGCCGCAGGCGGTTGCCGTCGCCGCTCGGTGCGGTGGCCCTCCGCCCCGTAGCCCGCCGCAGGCGGTTTCAGCGGCGGTGCTTGCCGTCCGAGGCCCGCCGCAGGCGGTCGCCGTCGTCGCCCGGCGCGGTAGCCCTCCGGCAGTCCTCCGCCTCTGCAGCCCGCCGCAGGCGCTCTGCCAAGGTTGCCCGCCGTCCGAGGCCCGCCGCAGGCGGTTCGGGTGGCCGGTGCTCGCCGCAGGCGGTTTCGTTGCCGTCGCCGCCTCGGCAGTCCTCCGCCCCGGAGCCCGCCGCAGGCGCTCCGCTACGGTCGCCCGCCGTCCGAGGCCCGCCGCAGGCGGTTGCCGTCGTCGCTCGGTGCGGTGGCCCTCCGCCCCGTAGCCCGCCGCAGGCGGTTTCAGCGGCGGTGCTTGCCGTTGGTCGGCGCCGGGGTCGGGTACGGGATGCGCAGCTTGCGGGCGAACGGTGCCACCGAGGCGCCCACGCCCAGCGGGCGGGCCAGGACGAACAGCGAGACCAGCACGGCCAGCGCGCCCGCCGCCAGGCCCGCCAGGCTGCCGAACAGCCCCGCGCCGAACCGCCCCGCCAGCCAGTGCGCGGCCAGCGCGCCCGGGAGGCAGGCCAGGATCAGGCCCAGGTGCAGGACCACCAGCCGGCCGCCCTCCAGCCCGCTGCCGCGCCGTCGCACGCCCAGGTCCACCGTCGCGTTCGCGCCCGGCGCGAAGGAGTCGGTGCGCAGCACCATCGTGGCGTCCGGGTTCCCGCCCGGCGCCTCCCGCCGCGGGGCGGGCACCGTCGCGGGCGGGGCGCCCTTCGCCAGTCGGCGGCCCAGCGCCACGCCGGTCACCACCGCCGACAGGGTGGCCGCCACGGTGTGCGCCACCGCCATGCCGATCACCTTGTAGCGCAGCGGCAGCGTCTCGTAGGCCACCCAGCACAGCGCCGCGTTGGTGCCGGTGGAGATCAGGGTCAGCCAGAACGGCGTCCGGGCGTCGCCCATCGCGTAGAAGCCGCGGGCCAGGCCGTACTGGGCGCAGAACGCGGGCAGGCCGACCGCGAAGGCCATCAGCAGCAGGCCGACCACCATCGCGTCGTCGTGCACGTGCGCCCCGGAGCCGTAGCCGTACGCGGCCATCGCGATCTGCGAGCCCAGCGCGAAGAACAGCACCGCCGCGGTGACCACCATCGCCGCCGAGGAGCGCAGCACGCCCGCCAGGTCCTCGCCGATCTTCCGGTAGTCGCCGGCCGTCGCGGCCCGGGACATGGTCGGCAGCAGCGCCGTCACCAGCGAAACCGTGATCACGCCCTGCGGGACGACGAACAGCGCGTAGGCGTTGTTGTAGGCGGAGAAGCCGCGTCCGCCCAGGATGCCCGCGTCCTTCGCCGCGTTGCCCGCGCTGGTGCTCAGGCTGGTGATCACCGCGAAGGACAGCTGGGTGGCCAGTACCAGGGCCAGTGCCCAGCCGGCCGCGCGCAGCGGCCGGGTCAGGCCCGCGCCGCGCCAGTCGAAGCGCGGGCGGTAGCTGAAGCGGGCCGAGCGCAGCGAGGGCAGCAGCGCGAGCGCCTGCACCATGATGCCCAGGGTGGAGCCGAGGCCCAGCAGCATGGCGTCCCCGCCGCTCACCTCGTTCGCCTCGTAGGCGTGCTTGCCCATCGCCAGGTAGCCGCCGAACACGGCGATCGCGACCACGTTGTTCAGCACCGGCGTCCACATCATGGCGCCGAACCGGTCGCGGGCGTTCAGCACCTGTCCGAGCAGGGTGAACACGCCGTAGAAGAGGATCTGCGGCAGGCAGTACCGGGCGAAGGTGATCGCCAGTTGGCGCTGCACGGGGTCGTCGGCCCCGGAGTAGAGGTCGACGATCTGCGGGGCGAACAGCCAGGCGCCGACCGTCAGCACCACCAGGACCACGCCGCAGAGGGTGAGCAGCCGGTCGCTGTACGCCTGGCCGCCGTCCTGGTGGGTCTGCATCGCGTGCACCAGCTCCGGCACGAACACCGAGGCCAGCACGCCGCCGAGCAGCATCATGTAGACGATGTTCGGCAGCGAGTTCGCCACGTTGAACGCGTCACCGGCCGGGCCGGTGGCCAGCGCCGCCACGATCACCGCGCTGCGCACGAAGCCCAGCGCCCGGGAGGCCAGCGAGCCCAGCGCCATGATCAGGCCGTTGCGGCCGGTGGAGGCGGCGGGCTTGGCCGCGGCGGGCTTCGCGGGCTCGGCCGCCTGCTCCTCGCTCACCCGCGGCGGCGGCACCGGCCGTTCCGGGGCCTGCGGGGCGTACGGCGACCACCCGGGCTGCTCGAACGCCTCGGCCGGGATCCGGCCGAGCTGCATGGTCGGCTGGTCCTGCCCCGGCCACCCGGCCGGCTGCTGCCCGTACGGGTCGCCCGGCGGGTACTGCGGCTGCTGCTGGTGCGGTTGGTGGTGCTGCGGCTGCCCGTACGGGTCGCCCGGCTGCTGCCGGTGCGCCTGCTGCTGCGGCTGGTGCTGCGGCTGCTGGTAGGGGCCGCCCTGCGGTTGGTACGGGTCGGTGGGGCCGTCCGCGGTGTGCATGGTCATCGGACCCCCCGTCGATCGGTGCCCGTCCGGCTTTGCGTGGGTGAGTGCGGTGAGTCGGCGCTGGTCCGGACTCCGCCTGCCGGTTGCAGGGTGCACCAGCCGCAGAAGTCTGCCCCACTTCGGCACCCGATGGGGAGTCGGGTGCCGACCGGCGGGGTGTTCGACCGGGTCGCACCGGTGTCCGGTGGCCTTGCCGCACCCGCCGGGGAGTGTCGTTTGCGCCCGGAAACACGCGGAATGCTGGCCGCACGATTCCCCCGGGGGGAGGAGGCGGGCGACCGGGTGTGACGTTGCTCACGGCCCGTCAGGAACGGCCCGGATCGCGCTCCGTGACCGGCGGTGCGCCCTCCACCGTCCCGACCGGCCCGCCCGTCCCGACTGGCCCGCTCTGCCCGGCCGTCCCGCTCTGCCCGGCTGGTTCGGCCGGTCCGGCGGTCCCGGTCGCCCCGACCCGCCCGCCCGGCCCGCCCGGCCCGCCCGTCCCGACCGGCGGCAGCGGCGGCGCCAGCACCCGCTGCACTCGCGGCCGGGTCCGCAGGCGCAGCAGCCGGACGTCCCGGCGGAGCCGGCCCGGCCGCCACAGGCCCACCGCCAGCGCCGGGGCGGCCAGCGCCACCGGCGCCACCGCCCAGGCCGCCAGCACGTCGCTCGGCCAGTGCGCGCCCAGCGCGATCCTGGTCCAGCCCACCGCCAGCACGGCCAGCGCCGCGGCGCCGCCCGCCGCCGCCCGCCCCGACCGTCCGGTGCGCGGCCAGGCCAGCGCCAGCAGCACCCCGCAGGTGACCGTCGAGGCCAGCGCGGGGCCGGACGGGAAGGAGGCTCCGGCGTCCGGGGCCAGCTGGTCGGCGAAGTGCGGTCCGGGGCGGCCGATCAGCGCCCGCCCCGCGGCGTCGGCGGCCCAGGCCAGCAGCGCGGCCGTCGCCGCCCAGCCCGCCAGCCAGCGGGCGCCCAGTGCCCACAGCCACACCGCGACCGCCCCGAGCAGGGTCCGCATCACCCAGGGCGCGCCCAGGTCGGCCAGCGTCTGCAGGGCGGCCGTCCAGACCGGGTGCCGCAGCGCGTACCGGTGCAGCAGCGCGGCCCAGCCCTGGTCGAACCGGGCCAGCGGCGCCCAGTCGGCCCGGACCAGGACCAGCAGCACCGCGAACACCAGCGCGCCCGCCAGGGCCGGCCAGGCACAACGGAGCGCCCCCGTGCGTTGTACCGGGGGACGGGCCGTCGGCGGGCCGGTGCGCCGACCGCCGCCCGGGCGACCGGTGGCCGCTCGGGAGTCGTGGTCGGCGGACTGGTGCATGACAGACACCTTCCCAGCGGCAGGCGGCGAACCGGCGCTGGGGCGATAGCGATTCGGCATCGGTTGTGCGGATACGCCGCGAAGGCTCCGCGCCGGTTCGGTGCCGGTTCCGGGGAGCACGCCGTGCGGGGCGCGTCACGCTGCGTGTACCGATCGGATGAAAATCGGCAGGATACTGCATCCCCGGTGGAAAACTGAGCCACTTGGGAATGTTGTCCGATTTCTGTGCGTTGGATCGTTACGTGTGAGCCGCGAACGGCCCACACGGTTGTGCCGAGTGGCGGAACGGAGCGCCCCCGGCAGCGTCAGTGAGGGAGCAAGCATGGCCACCCGTGCCGTCGTACGCGACAGGGCCGATCGGACTCGCACCGCCCGCCCGACCAACCTCGAAGCCGACCGCGACCTGGTCGGCATGTACCTCGACGAGATCGCCAGGACGCCCCTGCTCGATGCCGCGGAGGAGGTCGAGCTGTCCCTGCGGATCGAGGCCGGGGTCTTCGCCCAGCACCTGCTCGACGAGGAGGAGTCCCTCGACGGCGTCAGCACCGAGGAGCTGCGGGCGATAGCGGACGACGCCGAGCGCGCCAAGGACGTCTTCATCCGTTCGAACCTGCGCCTGGTCGTCGCCGTCGCCCGCCGCTACCCGCGCAGCGGCCTCCCGCTGCTCGACCTGATCCAGGAGGGCAACGCCGGCCTGGTCCGCGCCGTGGAGAAGTTCGACTACTCCAAGGGCTTCAAGTTCTCCACCTACGCGACGTGGTGGATCCGCCAGGCGATCACCCGCTCCATCGCCGACCAGTCCCGCACCATCCGCCTCCCCGTCCACCTGGTCGAGGAGCTGGGCCGGATCCGCCGGGTCCAGCGGGAGAAGGCCAAGGAGCTGGGCCGCGAGCCCGAGCCCGCCGAGATCGCCGCCGAGCTGGACAGCACGGAGCAGCGGGTCAAGGACGTCCTGGACTGGGCCCGCGACCCGGTCAGCCTCAACATGTCGGTCGACGACGAGGGCGAGACCCAGTTCGGCGACCTGGTGGAGGACACCGGCGCGGTCTCCCCGGAGGACGCGGTGATGGTGATGCTGCGCCGCGAGGAGCTGGACGACCTGATCGGCCGCCTCGACGACCGCACCGCCTCGATCATCCGCAGCCGCTACGGCATGGAGGACGGCCGCGAGCGGACGCTGACCGAGGTCGGCAAGCAGCACGGCCTCACCCGCGAGCGGATCCGCCAGATCGAGAAGCACGCCCTCGCCGAGCTGAAGAAGATCGCCGACCACGCGGGCTTCGAGGCCGCGTAGCACCCGGGCCGTCGGGGCCCGCGCCGGTCCTACAGTGGAGGCATGACCTCCCCGGACGAACAGCAGCCCGAGCCCCGACCCGCGTCCGAGCCCCGGCCCGAGCCCGCTCCCCGGCGCCGACTGGTCTTCAAGGACCCGTTCGAGCAGCAGACCTCCGACGACACCGACCGCGGTTGGGGCGACGCCTCGGGGGAGCGGGGGCTCGACTGGTACCGCAGCCAGCGGCCCCCGCACCACGGGGAGAAGTAGCGGGGGAGCGGGGATCAGCCGCGGCGCACCAGCGCGTCGCGGATCTCGGTGAGCAGCTGGACCTCCATCTCCTCGGCCTCCAGGGCCTCCTCCTCCGCGGTCTTGCGCTTCCGCAGGTAGTGGTTCATCGGCAGGATCAGCAGGAAGTAGACGACGGCCGCGGTGATCAGGAAGGTGAGCGCGGCGCTGAGCACCGAGCCCCAGAGGATGAAGACGCCCGAGGTGACGTTCCCCGCGGCGTCCACCTCGCAGGGGCCCTTGAGGCAGGACTTGTAGGCGGACAGGTCCTTGGTGCCGAACACGCCGACCAGCGGGTTGATCACGCCCTTGACGAACGCGTTGATGACGGTGGTGAAGGCCGCGCCGATGACGACGGCGACGGCCAGGTCCACCACGTTTCCGCGGAGCAGGAATTCCTTGAAGCCTTTCATGCCGCGTCGAACGGCGGCCGCCCCCTGAGGTCACGGGTGAATCCGGCGTCAACGGGTTGACGCCGGCGGGCAGCCGACCGCCCCGGCGGGGGCCCGGCCGGGCGGCGGCGGAGCCCCCCGCGGCGGGCCGCAGAGCAGCGCGGCCGCCAGCACCAGGCACCCCGCGGCGAACCGGCCCGGACGCCGGCGCAGGGCGCCGCGCAAGCGGTGGCGGCCCCGCGCGGTGCTGCGGATCGGCGGGAAATCGGGCACTTCGCGGCGCGGCGGGACGAGCGCGGCGGGCAGCGGGGGCAGTACGGAGGAGGTCACGGCAGCGGGCCTTCCGACGGTTCTCCACGGCCCCGGACGGGGTCGTGACCGCCATCCTGCGCCCGCCCGCCGGAGCCCGGCCGCGGATTTCCCCAGCCTGTGGAAAACCCGGCCCTGTGGAAAACCCCCGTCACCCGCAGGGGTGAGCCGCTGGGCCGTCCGGCCCCCCACCCGTGACCCGCCCCCGCCCGCCGTCCGGAGGAAGCCGCGTAACCCGCCCCGGAGCGCGGCGGAAGCCGCCCCCGAACGGCACGGAGCCCCCGCCCGGCAACGGCCGGACGGGGGCTCCGCGGGAAGGCGGGGGGTCAGCTCGCGGTGGACGCGGAGCCGGAGGAGCTGCTGGAGCCGCTGGTCGAGGACGACGGGGTCGAGGACGACGGGGTCGAGGACGCCGTCGAGGTCGAGGAGGACGAACCGCTCACCGAGCTGCTGGAGCTGGAGCGGCTGTCGGTGCGGTAGAAGCCGGAGCCCTTGAAGACCACGCCCACGGCCGAGAAGACCTTGCGCAGCTTCCCCTGGCAGTCGGGGCACGTGGTCAGCGCGTCGTCGCTGAACTTCTGCACCGCCTCAAGGCCATTGCCGCACTCGGTGCACTGGTACTGGTACGTGGGCACTTTCCGCTTCCTCCTGCACTCCCCCTGGCACTCTCACGCTATGAGTGCTAACGACGGTCCATGATGCGGCATTCCGCTGGTGGAGTCCAGCGGCTCAGCCGCGGCGGGCCGCGCCGACCGCCTCCTCGCGGGCGACGCCGCCCCGTGCCACGGTACGGGGCGCGGGCGCCGGGGAGAGCAGCAGGCGGCGCATCGTGACGAGCGCCACCAGGCCGAGGCCGGAGCCGGCGAGCGCGACGGTGAAGCCGAGCGAGGGCCCGGAGCGGTCGATCAACTGCCCGGCGGCGGTGGAGCCGAGCGCCAGGCCCAGGCCGATCGAGCCGGTCAGCCAGGTGAACGCCTCGGTCTTGGCGCCGTCCGCGACCAGGGTCTCCACCAGGGTGAAGCCGGTGATCAGGGTGGGCGCGATGGCCAGGCCGCAGAACAGGCCCGCCACGGTCAGCGCGACCAGGTTGGGCATCGCCCACAGCGTGGAGCAGCCGAGCACCAGCAGCGCGTAGCAGACCACCATCCGCTGCCGGGCGCCGCTGCGCCACGGGACGAGCCCGTAGAGCACGCCCGCCACCATCGAGCCGGTCGCGAACAGGCCGTAGACCAGGCCGCTGAGCCCGCCCGAGCCGGCGTCCTCGGCGAAGGCGGTGATCGAGACCTGCAGGGTGCCGAAGACGGTGCCCAGGCCGAGGAAGGCCCCGGCCAGCAGGCGCACGCCGGGGGAGGAGAGCGCGGAGGCGCGCCGGACGCCCGGGGCGGCGGGGCCGGTGGGCGCGGGCGCGGTGTCCCGGCGGGCGGCGAAGGCCAGGCCGCCGAGCAGGGTGAGGGTGGCCTCGGCGGTGAGCCCGGCGGCCGGGTCGACCAGGGTGGCGATGCCGGTGGCCAGCATCGGGCCGATCACGAAGGTGAACTCGTCGGTGACGGACTCGAAGGCGAAGGCGGTGTTCATCAGGGCGGGCCGCTCGGCCAGCCGGTGCACCCAGCGGGCCCGGACCATCGCGCCGACCTGCGGCACCGAGGCGCCGGCCGGGGCGGCGGCCAGGAACAGCGCCCAGTCGGGGGCGCCGGAGCGGGCCAGCACGATCAGCGCGGCGACCGCGCAGGCGTGCACGAGCACGGCGGGCACCAGGACGGCGGCCTGGCCGTGGCGGTCGGCGAGCCGGCCGGTCTGCGGGCCGACCAGGGCCTGGGAGACGGCGGCGGCCGCGGCGACCGCGCCGGCCAGGCCGTAGGAGTCGGTGGTGTCGTGCACCAGCAGCACGATGCCCAGGCTGAGCATGGCGTACGGGAGCCGGGCGACCAGGGCGGGGAGCAGGAAGGTCCAGGCGCGGGGGGTGCGCAGCAGCGCGCCGTAGCCGGTGCCGTGGGGGGTGGTGTCGTCGACCGGTCGGCGAGCCGCCACGGTCGGTCCTCTCTGCTGCCTGGTAGCGCCGCGCGGGTGGGACCGGCCGGGCGCCGAGGGTCGTCCTCTCGCGCGCCGACCGGGGCCGTCGCGCCGACTCTGCATCAGGCAGATGTGGAAAATCCGGGTTGATCAGAATGTACAAGCGTATATCAGGGCGTTCCGCCTTCGGTTCAAGCGTTCAGCCGGTCTTCTTCCTGGGGTTGGAAGGCCGGGTGCCGGTCGGCGGTGCCTCCGCGTTGTGCAGCCACCCGGCGAGCTTGCCGCCGCGGTCGACGGCGCGCAGCCGGCGCTCGGCGGCCCCGGAGACCTCGTCGGTGGTGACCACCAGCAGTTCGTCGCCCTCGCGCAGCACGGTCATCTTGTCCGGGACGAAGCTGGAGCCCTCGCGGACGACCAGGGTGACGGCGGCGCCGGTGGGCAGGCGCAGCTCGGAGACCTCGACGCCGGACATCCGGGAGCCGGGGGCGAGCTGGACGGAGAGCAGGTGGCCGTGCAGCTTCTCCAGCGGCGCGGACTCGATGCCGAGGTCCTGCCCGATGTCGCCCTCGCCGATCTTCAGCCACTTGGCGACCAGCGGCAGGGTCGGGCCCTGGAGCAGGGTGAAGACCACGACCAGGACGAAGACCACGTTGAACAGCTGCTGGGCGTCGGTCGCGCCGGTCACCAGCGGGATGGTGGCGAGCACGATCGGCACCGCGCCGCGCAGCCCGGCCCAGGACAGCAGCGCCTGCTCCTGCCAGGGCACCCGGAACGGCGTCATGGTCAGCAGCACCGACAGCGGCCGGGCGACGAACACCAGCACCGTGCCGGCCACCAGCCCGGGCACCACCGCCGAGCCCATGCCGGCGGGCGTGACCAGCAGGCCGAGCAGCACGAACATGCCGATCTGCCCGATCCAGGCCAGCCCGTCCGCGAAGCCGCGCACCGCCGGGCCGTGCGGCAGCTTGGAGTTCCCGAGGATCACCGAGGCGATGTACGCGGCCAGGAAGCCGGAGGCGTGCAGCAGCGCGCCGCCCGCGTAGGCGAGCACGATCAGCGCCAGCACCGCGATCGGGTACAGGCCGGAGGAGGGCAGCGCGACCCGGCGCACCGCGTAGGCGCCGAGCCTGCCGACCGCGTAGCCGACGGCCGCGCCGATCGCCAGCTCGACGACGATGGTGCCGACCAGCACGTACCAGGGATCGAGCTCGCCGGTGCCGGCGAAGGCGACCACCAGGATCACCACGGGCGCGTCGTTGAAGCCGGACTCGGCCTCCAGCAGGCCGGTCAGCCGCTGGGGCAGCGGCACCATCCGCAGCACCGAGAAGACCGCCGCGGCGTCGGTGGAGGAGACGATCGCGCCGAGCAGCAGCGCGGTGCGCCACTCCAGGCCGACCAGCCAGTGCGCGCCGGCGGCGGTGACGAAGACCGAGACCGCGACGCCCAGGGTGGCCAGCACGGCGGCGGCCGGGACCACCGGCCTGATGGCCCGCCAGCTGGTCTTGAGCCCGCCCTCGGCGAGGATGACCACCAGGGCGGCGTAGCCCATCACCTGGGTGAGTTCGGCGTTGTTGAAGCTTATGCCGATGCCGTTCTGGCCGAGGGCGACGCCGATGCCGAGGTAGATCAGCAGCGAGGGCAGCCCCGAGCGGGTGGAGATCCGCACCGCCACCACGGCGAACAGCAGGATCACGGCGGACTCAAGCAGCAGGGTGTTCAGGTGGTCAACGGTCACGCAGGGGCACCTCGGGCAGGGAGGGGGTGACTGACGGATCGTTACCCATCCTAACATTTTACTTGATCTTTACGCTAGCCCCTTCACCCGTCCCCGCCCGGTAAGGTCCTGCGGAGCGTCGAACCGCCGCCGGTGTCCCCCGTGCACGGCCGCCGGGACGCTCGCCCTAATGTGGTGACCTGTCACGGTCGCACGCTCCCTCATACAAGGACTCGGATGCCCCGCTCGAAGAAGTTCCGGCGCGCACGTCTGATCATGATCCTGCTCGCCGTGCTGCTGATCGCGGGTCTGGTCGGCGGCGGCTGGTGGGCGGTGGACACCGTCCGCTCCTCCTTCCCGCAGGTGAGCGGCAGCGTCAAGGTGGCCGGCATGTCCGCCCCGGTGGACGTGGTCCGCGACGACAAGGGCATCCCGCAGCTGTACGCCGACACCGACGCCGACCTGTTCCGGGCCCAGGGCTACGTCCAGGCCCAGGACCGGTTCTGGGAGATGGACGTCCGCCGGCACATCACCGCCGGCCGGCTCTCCGAGATGTTCGGCTCCTCCTCGGTCGAGAACGACACCTTCCTGCGCACCATGGGCTGGCGCCAGGTGGCCCAGAAGGAGTGGGACACCGTCCTGTCCGAGGACACCAAGCGCAACCTGACCGCCTACACCGAGGGCGTCAACGCCTGGCTCGACGAGCACCCCGGCGGCGCCGGCGCCTCGCTGGAGTACGCGCTGCTCGGCACCGTCAACTCCGGCTACCAGCCCGAGAAGTGGGACCCGGTCGACTCCGTCGCCTGGCTCAAGGCGATGGCCTGGAGCCTGTCCGGCAACATGCAGGAGGAGATCGACCGCTCGCTGCTCACCCAGGACTTCAGCACCGAGCAGATCGAGCAGCTCTACCCCGAGTACCCGTACGACCGCAACGGCACCATCGTCAAGACCGGCAAGCTCTCCGCCGACGGCACCTACACCCCCGGCGAGGGCACCACGGTGCCCCCGGTGACCGGCTCCGCCGCCCCGGCCGCCAGCGCCCAGGCCCGGGCCGCCACCCAGGCCCTGGTCGGCGACCTGTCCGACAAGGTGTCCGCGCTGCCGCAGCTGCTCGGCCCGCAGGGGCAGGGCATCGGCTCCAACTCCTGGGTGGTGTCCGGCGCCAACACCACCACCGGCAAGCCGATGCTGGCCAACGACCCGCACCTCGGCCCCGGCATGCCGTCCATCTGGTACCAGATGGGCCTGCACTGCCGCGCCGTCTCGCCGACCTGCAGCTACGACACCGCCGGCTACACCTTCGCGGGCATGCCCGGCGTGGTCATCGGCCACAACAAGGACGTCGCCTGGGGCTTCACCAACCTCGGCGCCGACGTCACCGACCTGTACCTGGAGAAGGTCACCGGCCCGGACACCTACCTCCTCGACGGCAAGGACGTGAAGTTCACCGTCCGCAAGGAGACCATCAAGGTGGCCGGCGGCGACGACCGCACCATCACCGTCCGCACCACCCAGGACGGCATGCCGCTGATCTCCGACCAGTCCTCCGAGGACCAGAAGGTCGGCCAGTACGCCCCCGCCGGCAACGCCGCCCCCGACCGGGCGGCCGGCTACGGCGTCGCGCTGCGCTGGACCGCGCTCGTCCCCGGCAACACCATGGACGCCGTCTTCGAACTCGACCGGGCCACCGACTTCGCCTCCTTCCGGGCCGCCGCCAAGGACTTCGCCGTCCCCGCGCAGAACCTGCTGTACGCCGACACCAAGGGCAACATCGGCTACCAGGCCCCCGGCCTGGTCCCGGTCCGCGGCAAGGGCGACGGCCGCTACCCCGCCCCCGGCTGGGAGTCCGCGTACGCCTGGAAGACCGCCTACCTGCCGTTCAAGTCGCTGCCCTACGCGTACAACCCGCCGGAGGGCTACATCGTCACGGCCAACCAGGCCGTCGTCGACCAGAACTACAAGCCGCTGCTCACCACCGACTGGGAGTACGGCACCCGCGCCAAGGAGATCACCGACCAGATCCAGGGCAAGCTGAAGAACGGCGGCAAGATCTCGCTGGACGACATGCAGTCCATCCAGCTCGACAACACCAGCGTGATGGCCCAGGAACTCGTCCCGCTGCTGCTCAAGGTCAAGATCGACGACCCCTACGTGCGCGAGGCCCAGGACCTCCTCAAGGACTGGAACTACCACCAGGACGCCGACTCCGCGGCCGCCGCCTACTACAACGGCGTCTGGCGGGCCCTGCTCACCCTCTCCTTCGGCCAGAAGTTCCCCGCCGACCTCCGGGTCGAGGGCGACTGCCTGCTGGTGCGCCAGAAGCGCGACAACACCCTGCCCGACGACGCGCTCGGCGGCGCCGCGCAGGCCGTCACCGAGTGCGGCACCCGCAAGCCCTCGCAGGCCCAGCCGGACGGCGGCGACCGCTGGATGGAGGTCGTCCGCCAGCAGCTCACCGACCCGAAGTCGCCCTGGTGGGACTACATCGACTCCGACCACCAGCAGCAGCACGGCCTCGACAACCTGCTCGCCGAAGCGCTCAAGGACGCCCGCCAGGACCTCACCTCGCGCCTCAGCAAGGACATCTCCACCTGGAGCTGGGGCCGCCTGCACCAGCTCACCCTGCAGGAGCCCACCCTCGGCAGCGACGACTCCTCGATCGCCTCCGGCCTGGTCCACAAGCTCCTCAACCGCGGCCCCTACAAGCTCTCCGGCGGCAGCGCCGCCGTCGACGCCACCGGCTGGAACGCCGCCGCCGGCTACGACGTCGACTGGATCCCCTCCATGCGGATGGTCGTCGACCTCAGCGACTTCGACTCCTCCCGCTGGATCAACGTCGGCGGCGCCTCCGGCCACGCCTTCCACCCCAACTACAACGACCAGACCTCCCTCTGGGCCTCCGGCCAACTCCTGCCCTGGGCCTACACCAAGGACGCGGTCACCAAGGCCGGCAAGAACACCCTGACCCTCACCAACTGAGATCAGGGGCTCGGGGAACGGCGGGTCCGTGCTGCTGCGGGTCCTTGACCGAACCGGAAGCCGATGCGCGCTCCGGCAGTGGACCACCGGCAGACCGGGGCTCGCCGTTCCCCGGGCCCCCGGGGTCAGAAGCGCGTCACGCCCTCCGGGGTCACCACCGCGTGCACCGGCAGGTCGTGCGGTTCGGCCGGCACCTCCGGGAGGATCTCGCTCGCGTACAGCAGGGTGGCCAGCAGCGGCCGCGCGCCCTCGCGGGCGAGGCGGGCCAGGACGCGGTCGTAGGAGCCGCCGCCGCGGCCGAGCCGGACGCCGTGCCGGTCCACGGCCAGGCCGGGGAGCAGGACGACGTCCGCGCCGAGGACGGCGTCGGGGCCGAGCCGGGGGGCGGTGGGTTCGAGCAGGCCGAGGGCGGCGGGGGCGAGGTGCGCGTCGTCCTCGTACGGGGCCCAGTCCAGGTCGTTGTCGGCCAGCAGCACCGGCAGCAGCACCCGGACGCCCGCGCCGGCGAGGGCGCGCAGCAGCGGGCGGGTGCCCGGTTCCGCGCCGACCGAGACGTACGCGGCGACGGTGCCGCCCGGCGGCACCAGCGCGGTGGCGCGCCCGGCCAGGGCTCCGGCCGCGGCGGCGCGCTCCGGGGCACCGAGCACCCGTCGTTCGGCGAGCAGCCGTGACCTCAGCGCCGCCTTGTCGTTGGACAACCGATCCGCAGTCACCGTTCGATTCCCTTCAGCTCCGTCACGTGCACTGACACGAGCCTGACACGCCGAGGCCGCCGCATGTCCACCCCGTTCCTGCTCCAGGCCGTGGCCGCGTTCGGCGCGGCCGTTCCGGCCGCCGCCGGCGTCCTCGCGCTGCGCCGCCGCAGGTGCCGGGCCGAGCACGGCGCCCGGGAGTCGGAACTTCTGGCGAAGATCGCGGAACTGACGGAGGAACGCGACGAGCTGGTCCGCACCGCCTCCTGCGACCCGCTGACCGGGGTGTGGAACTACCGGCACCTCCAGCTGACCCTGGACCGCGAGATCGAACGCGCCCGCCGGGCCGAGGCCACCGCGATCGACCCCCGCCCGCTGTCGGTGCTGCTGGTGGAGGTGGCGGGCTTCGACGCGGTGGTCGCCGAGCACGGCCGGGCCCGCGCCAACGCGATGCTCCGGGACCTCGCCCAGCGGCTGGCGATGGAGATCCGTGGCTGTGACACGCTGGGGCGATACGGCGGGGAGGACTTCCTGGTCCTGCTGCCGGACACCGGCCCGGAGGGCGCCGCGCAGGTCGCCGAGCGGCTCTGCTGGTCGGTGCGCCGCCACCGCCTGACCGACCGTCACCCCGGCGAGAGCGCCGATCCGGACGAGCGCAGCGGCCTGACCGCCTCCGTCGGCCTGGCCGTGCAGCCCCGGGACGGCGCCCACGCGGCCCTGCTGCTGCGGGCCGCGGACCGGGCGCTGGCCGCCGCCCGGGCCGCCGGCGGGGACTGCTGGCGCTCCACCGAGCAGCTCCCGGCCGAATTGGCCGGTCCGGGCGCCGCACCGTCGGCGGGTAGGGTGTCTTCCGGCCCCGGCGGGGCCCCCCTCACCCCGCACGCGACCACCGTCGGCCCGGGCCCGATCGGTGACAGGCCCTAATCATCGATTCACTCCGCTCTCAGCCGAGTGGAACGCCCGCCTTAGTAAGGTCGACGCATGACGAACAAGCACGCCCGCCAGCCGGTCACCAAGGCAGTCGTCCCGGCCGCCGGTCTCGGCACCAGGTTCCTCCCCGCCACGAAGGCCACGCCGAAGGAGATGCTGCCGGTCGTCGACAAGCCGGCCATCCAGTACGTCGTGGAGGAGGCTTCCGCCGCGGGCCTGTCCGACATACTGATGGTCACCGGACGCAACAAGCGTGCTCTGGAGGACCACTTCGACCGGGCCTACGAGCTGGAGGAGCTGCTCAGCCGCAAGGGCGACCAGGAGCGGCTGCGCCGGGTGCAGGAGTCCGTGCAGCTCGCCAGCATGCACTACGTCCGCCAGGGCGACCCCAAGGGCCTCGGCCACGCCGTCTCGGTCGCCGAACAGCACGTCGCGGGACAGCCGTTCGCCGTCCTGCTGGGCGACGACCTGATCGACCCGCGCGACCCGCTGCTGTCCCGGATGATCGAGGTGCAGCAGGAACTCGGCGGCTCCGTCGTCGCGTTGATGGAGGTCGACCCCGCGCAGATCCACCTGTACGGCTGCGCCGCCGTCAAGGCCACCGACTTCGGCCCGGACGTCTTCCAGGTCACCGACCTGGTGGAGAAGCCCGACACCGCCGACGCACCCTCCAACTACGCCGTCATCGGCCGCTACGTCCTCGACCCGGCGGTCTTCGACGTGCTGCGCGAGACCCCGCCCGGCCGCGGCGGCGAGATCCAGCTGACCGACGCGCTGCGCGAACTGGCCACCCGAGGCGAGGCCGACGGCGGCCCGGTGCACGGCGTGCTGTTCAAGGGCCGCCGCTACGACACCGGCGACCGGGCCGACTACCTGCGGGCGATCGTCCGGCTGGCCGCCGAACGCGACGACCTCGGCCCCGAGTTCCGCGGCTGGCTGCGGGAGTTCGTCGCCACCGAGATGCAGGACTGACCCACCAGCGAAGGAGCGTGAGGCGATGACCGGGAAGCACGACCCCTGCTGCGAAGGGGCCGGCTCCCCGGCCTCGCCGCGCCTGTGGACCGTCGACGAGCACCTCGCCGACGTCCTCGCCGCGGTCGCCCCGCTGCCGCCCATCGAACTGCAACTGCTGGACGCCCAGGGCTGCCGGCTCGCCGAGGACGTGCGGGCCGGCGCCGACCTGCCGCCCTTCGACAACAGCTCGATGGACGGCTACGCGCTGCGCACCGCCGACACCGTGCGCGCCACCGGGCAGTACCCGTCGGTGCTCGCCGTGGTCGGCGACATCGCGGCCGGTGCCGCCGAACTGCCCAGGGTGGGCCCCGGCCAGGCCGCCCGGATCATGACCGGCGCCCCCGTCCCGCCCGGCGCGGAGGCCGTCGCCCCGGTCGAGTGGACCGACGGCGGCACCGGCACCGGGCTGGCCGCCGACGCGATGGGCGCGCCCGTCGCGGACGAGGAGGTCCGGGTGCTGCGCCCGGTCGCCGAGGGCGGGCACATCCGCCGCCGGGGCAGCGACGTCACCGCGGGCGACACCGTGCTGGAGGCCGGCACCGTGCTCGGCCCCACCCAGCTCGGCCTGCTCGCCGCGATCGGCCGCGGCACCGTCAAGGTCGCCCCACGCCCCCGGGTGGTCGTGCTCTCCACCGGCAGCGAACTCGTCCAGCCCGGCGAGGCCGCCGGACCGGGCCGGATCCACGACTCCAACTCCTTCACCCTGACCGCCGCCGCGATCGCCGCCGGGGCCGTCGCCTTCCGGGTCGGCGGCGTCCCCGACGAGGCGGACACGCTGCGCGCCGTGCTGGAGGACCAGCTCGGCCGGGCCGACCTGATCGTCACCAGCGGCGGCGTCTCGGTCGGCGCGTACGACGTGGTCAAGGAGGTGTTCGCCGACTACGGCGGCGTGGACTTCCGGCGGTTGCGGATGCAGCCGGGCAAGCCGCAGGGCTTCGGCCGGATCGGCGCGGCCCCCGGGGTGCCGCTGCTCGCCCTGCCCGGCAACCCGGTCAGCGCGTACATCTCCTTCGAGCTGTTCGTCCGCCCGGTGATCCGCACCATGCTCGGCGCCCCCGACGTGCACCGCCCGGTGGTGCGCGCGGCGACCACCGCCGCGCTGCGCTCCCCGGCCGGGCGGCGGCAGTTCCTGCGCGGCCGGTACCACCCGGCGGACGGCACCGTCTCCCCGGTCGGCGGCGAGGGATCGCACCTGGTCGGTGCGCTGGCCCGGGCCGACTGCCTGATCACGGTGCCCGAGGACGCGACCGCGCTGCCCGCCGGGAGCGCCGTCGATGTGGTCCTTCTCACGGACTGACCGGGGCGGGGTTGTACGGTAGCGCGAGATTCGCACCGTGCCACTGGAGCCCACTCGTGACCGACACACCCCCCGGCGACCGCCTCACCCACGTCGACCACACCGGCGCCGCCCGGATGGTCGACGTCTCCGAGAAGGCCGCCACCACCCGGGTCGCGGTGGCGGCCGGCCGCGTCCGGGTCGCCCCCCGGGTGGTCGAACTGCTGCGCGGCGAGGGCGTTCCCAAGGGCGACGCCCTCGCGGTGGCCCGGATCGCCGGGATCATGGGCGCCAAGCGGACGCCCGAGCTGATCCCGCTCTGCCACCCCATCGCGCTCACCGGCACCACCGTCGAACTGGCCGTCACCGACACCGCCGTCGAGATCACCGCCACCGTCCGCACCGCCGACCGCACCGGCGTCGAGATGGAGGCGCTGACCGCCGTCGCCACCGCCGCGCTCACCGTCATCGACATGGTCAAGGCCGTCGACAAGGCCGCCGCGATCGAGGACGTCCGGGTGCTCAGCAAGACCGGCGGCAAGAGCGGCGACTGGCACCGGGAGGAGGCCAAGTGAGGGCGCTCGCCGTCACCGTCTCCAACCGGGCCGCGGCCGGCGTGTACGAGGACCGGGGCGGCCCGCTGCTGGTCGCCGGACTGCGCGCGATGGGCTTCGAGACCGACGGTCCGCAGGTCGTCCCGGACGGCGAACCGGTCGAGGCGGCGCTGCGCGCGGCCGTCGCCGCCGGGTACGACGTGGTGCTCACCACCGGCGGCACCGGCATCTCCCCGCAGGACCTCACGCCCGAGATGACCGCCCGGGTGATCGACCGGCAGGTCCCCGGCATCCCCGAGGCGATCCGCGCCCACGGCCGGGCCGCCGTCCCCACCGCCGCCCTCTCCCGCGGCCTGGCCGGCCTGGCCGGACGCACCCTGGTCGTCAACCTGCCCGGCTCCACCGGCGGCGTCCGCGACGGCCTGGCCGTGCTCGCCCCGCTGCTGCCGCACGCCGTCGACCAGTTGGCCGGCGGCGACCACCCGCGACCCGCGGGCGGTGCGCACTGAACGCGGGCTGGCCGGTCGAACTGGCCGAGGGGGACGTGGTGCTGCGGCCGATCCGCCGCCGCGACCAGGCCGAGTGGCAGGAGGTCAGCCGCCGCAACCGGGACTGGCTGCGCCGTTGGGAGGCCACCGTCCCGCCCGCCCCGGCCGGCCGGGCCCCGCTGCCCCGGCCCACCTACCGGCAGATGGTCCGCTACCTGCGGGCCGAGGCCGGCGCGGGCCGGATGCTGCCCTTCGTGGTGCTCCACCGGGGCCGCCTGGTGGGCCAGTTGACGGTCGGCGGGATCACCTGGGGCTCGATGTGCTCCGCCAACGTCGGCTACTGGGTGGACGAGGCGGTGGCCGGCCGCGGCATCATGCCCACCGCCGTGGCGCTCGCCGTCGACCACTGCTTCCGGGACCTGGGCCTGCACCGGATCGAGGTGTGCATCCGCCCCGAGAACCGGCCCAGCCGCCGGGTGGTGGAGAAGCTCGGCTTCCGCGCGGAGGGGATGCGACCCCGCTACCTGCACATCGACGGCGACTGGCGCGACCACCTGGTGTACGCGCTGACCGCCGAGGAGGCCACCGACGGGCTGCTGCGGCGCTGGCAGGAACTCAGGAACCGACCGCCGCAAGAGAATTGAATGTGTGTTCGAATGTAGATATCGATATGGCATCGGAGTCGTGTCGAGCCGTCACAAATACCGGCAAAATAGTCTGAGAATCAGCTTGATCACACGACACGCCGCGCCAAATTGCTGCAGCGCCTTCGCCCGCGCCCGTACCGTGTGAAACGTGAGCAGTAGCGGCCTTATCTACGCGGTCATCGTAGGGGCCTGGGCTGCCTATCTGGTGCCGATGTGGCTCCGCAGGCAGGACGAGCTCAACGAGTCGCGTCCGACGGAACGCTTCAGTACCGCGATCCGCCTGCTGGCCGGTCGATCGGCCATGGAGCGGCGCGCGGCCCGGGCCCTCGGCGACCAGACCGACGACCAGCAGCACCCCGCCGGGGGCGACCCGGACGGGGCCCTCGCCGATTCCGCGGACGGCCCCGCGGACGGTCCCGACGCCGACCCGGCGATCGACCCCGCGGACGTGGCCACCCGGCCCACCGCCTGGGAGGACACCGAGCCGGCCCCGCGGCCCGACCCCGCGTCGGCCCCGTCCCAGCCGAAGCCCGCCGAGGGCCGGGGCGAACGGGAGCGCGAGCGGGAGTGGGAGCACGGGGACCGGCGCTCGGCCGAGCGGCGGGCCCGACTGCTCGCCCGGCGGCGGCGGATGGTCACCATGCTGTTCCTCGCCTTCGCGCTCGGCGCCGTGGTCGCCGCGGTGGCCGGTTTCGCCTTCCTCTGGGTGCCCGTCGTCCCCGGCGTGCTGCTCACCCTCTACATCGGCCACCTGCGCCGACTGGAACGGCAGCGCTACGAGGTCAAGTTCGACCGGGGCCGGGCCGCGCAGGCCGCCGAGCGGCTGCGCGAGCGCGAGCGCGAACGGGCCGCCCGCCCGTCCGGGCCGTCGTCCGCCCAGCCGTCCGCGGCCCGCCCCGCACCCGCCGCCGACCCGGTCGGCGCCGACCCGGCCACCACCCGGGCGACCGTCCTGGCCGAGGCCACCGAGCACGAGGAGTGGGCCGACGGCGTCCGCGCCCGCGCCGCCGCCGGGCCGGACTCCTGGGAGCCCGTCCCCGTCCCGCTGCCCACCTACGTCACCGCCCCCGTGGCCCCCCGCACCACCCGGGGCCTCGACCTCTCGGCCCCCGGCACCTGGGACTCCGGCCGCCCCGCAACCCCGCTCTTCGACCAGTACGGCGAGCCCGGCCAGGCCGTCCAGCCGCCCGCCGCGGACTGGGGCAGCCGCCCCCGCGCCGCCAACGAGTGACCACCCGCCCCACCCGTTCCACCCGCCCCGCCCCGGCCGCAACGCCCCACCCGCGCCGGGGCGTTCGCGTGCCCGGACGGCGGCCGTCCGGGTGGCAACGACCATGGTCACGAGTACCCGCGCAGAGGTGATAGAGTTCTTTCTTGTTGGGGCTGTGGCGCAGTCCGGTAGCGCACCTCGTTCGCATCGAGGGGGTCAGGGGTTCGAATCCCCTCAGCTCCACCAACAGAAATCCCGCCCGGGAAACCGGGCGGGATTTCTCGCATTCCGGGGCCGTTGCACGACGCACCCCGCGCGGGCGGGGTTCCGGGAGATTCCGGCACCGGACGGCCGGCCGACGGCTGACGGCCGGCCGGCGGCTCAGTCCTCCAGGGCCGCGATCGCCTCGGCCAGCCACCGCTTCTCCTCGGCGCCCGTCGCGCGGGCGATGCGCAACATGCCCTGCCGGAAGAGGTCCGGCGCCTCCTCGGCCCGCACCGGTTCGCCGTCGCGGTAGAAGAAGCTCGCCGGGGTGTCGAGGAAGACCTGCCGGCGGCGGAGGACGGCGACCTGCTCCGCCCGGTCCGGGAGGTGCCGCAGGAACGAGAGCAGCGTGAAGAAGCGCTGCCCGTCGGTGATCTCGACCTCCTTGGGCCGCCGGAGCCGGTCCTCCAGCTCGGCGCGGCCCGCCCCGGTGAGGGAGAGGATCCGCCGGGGCGCCGCGCCGCTGCCGGGCTCGGTGCGCTGCTCGATCAGCCCCGCCTTCACCAGCCGGGTGATCGCCGGGTAGAGCGCGCCGTCACTGACCGGGCGGATGTGGCCGCTGAGGCCCTGGATGCGGGCCTTCAACTCGTACCCGTGCAGGGGCTCCTCGCGGAGGAACCCCAGAATCGACAGCTCCAGCACGCGGCCGCACCCCTTCCTGTCCCTGTTCCCGTTCCCGGGTCCGTTCCCGTTCCCGGGTCCGTTCCCGGGTCCGGGTCCGGGTCCGTCCGGAGGCTTGCCCGTTCGGCGCGACCCATGCTACCTCTTTTCGCTGTACCTCGAATCGAGGTACAGCGGAGGGAGGGGGCACGGCCATGGGAGCAACACGGCACCGGCGCGAACTGGTGTCGCTGGCGTACCCGGTCTACCTGGAACTGCTCGCGGGCGTCACGGCCGGGATCATCAACATGCTCTGGGTGGCCAGGCTCGGCGGGCCCGCCGTCGCCGCCGTGGCCGTCGCCACCAACCTGGAGAACCTGCTGCTCGGCGTCATCCTGGTCGCCGGATCGGGCACCACCGTGCTGGTCGCGCGGGCCAGGGGAGCGGAGGACCCGGCGGCACTGCGCTCCGCCGTCCGCGGCGGCCTGGTGCTGTGGGCGATCGTCGCGCCGGTCGTCGCGGCGGGCGGGTACCTGGGCCGCGAGCCGCTCGCCCGACTCGTGCTCGGCGGCGGTGGCGGCTCGCTGACCCTCACCGTCGACTACCTCTCCCTCGCCCTGCCCGGGATCGCGGTGTTCTTCGCGACCAACGTCATCGACGGCGTCCTCAAGGGCACGGGCGACACCCGCACCCCGATGAGGCTCGCCGTGCTCGCCAACGGACTGATCCTCGCCCTGGACCCGCTGCTCATCCTCGGCTTCGGCCTCGGCGTCCGGGGCGCCGCGATCGCCACCGTCCTCGGCCGGACGGCCGCGCTGGCCTGCGGACTCGTCGCACTGCGCCGCAACGCCGTCCTGCGCCGGGCCGCGAGCGCGCCGTCGTCCCGGACGGGGACACCGGGTGCCGACGCCCGCCGGGTCGCCGCGACGGGCCTGCCCATGTCGGCCGACTTCGTCGTCCGGATGACGGGTGCGCTCGCCCTGGTCGGCCTGGTCGCCCGGATCGGGGTCGACGAGGTCGCCGCCTACGGAATCGCCACCAAGGCCGTGTACGTCGCGACCATGGCCTTCTACGCGGTGCGCCAGGCCGCCGCGATCCACACCTCCCACCTGCTCGGCGCCGGCCGCGACGAACGCCGGTCCGTCGGACGGCAGGCCCTGCTCCTCGGCGGGACGCTCGGGCTCACGGCCGCCCTGACCCTGCTCGCCGCCGCACCGTGGATCATGCGGGCCTTCGGCAGCGAGGGCGCGGTGGCCGAGGCCGGCACCCTCTACCTGCGCTGCCTGGGCCCGTACCTGGTCCTGCTCGCCTGCTTCATCGCCCTGGGCGGAGTCTTCGAAGGCAGCGGCGGCAGCCCCGCCCTCGCCCGGATCACCACCTGCGGGGTGATCCTCCAACTCGCCCTCGCCCACGCCCTGTCGGGGTCAGGGCTACCCGGCATCTGCACCGCCATGGCGGCCTCCACGGCCCTCCAGTGCGCGGCCGTCGCCAGGATGCACCGCCACGCGACGCCCCGGCCGGCGGACCGAACACCCCCGGGTCCTCCGCCCCACCTGCTCCGAACCGCGGGGGAGTGCGGTCGCGGCCACGGCCGGGCCGCCCCGCGCCACCCGGCAGGGCGCCTCAACCGCCGTGCTGGGGAGGAAAATTGATGGCCGGTCGATGAGCTGCGGGCGTACCGTCCGGGCATGGACTGGAACGCCTGGCACGACGGGTACGACGACCCCGGTTCCTGGCAGGCCCGGCGGCTGGAGGCCGTGCGGGGGCGGCTGCGGGAGGTGCTGGACGGGGCGCCGCCGGGCGGGTTGCGGGTGGTCAGCCTGTGCGCGGGCGACGGGCGGGACCTGCTGGGCGTGCTGGCGGAGCACCCGCGGCGGGCCGACGTCCGGGCCCGGCTGGTCGAGTTGGACCCGCGCAACGCGGGGGCAGCCCGGCGGCGGGCGGTGGAGACCGGGCTCGCGGCGCAGGTGGAGGTGGTGACGGGGGACGCCGCGCTGCCCGCCCACTACGCGGGGATGGTGCCGGCGGACGTGGTGCTGCTCTGCGGGGTGTTCGGCAACCTCGCCGATGCCGATGTGGAGCGCACCGTCGGGGCCTGCCGGGCGCTCTGCCGCACGGGCGGGACGGTGATCTGGACCAGGCACCGGGAGGCGCCCGACCTGGTGCCCCGGATCGGTGAGTGGTTCGCGGCGGCGGGGTTCGAGCAGCGCTGGCTCTCCCCGCCCGGGGTCGGCTACGGCGTGGGGGTGCACCGGTTCACCGGCAGGCCCGACGAACTGCGGCCCGAGCGGCCGATGTTCGAGTTCGTCGGGTACCGGGTGCTGCGTCCCGACCTCTGGCCGGAGGGCTGAGGGACCGAGGCCCGGTCCTCCGGGACCAGGCGGCGGACCCGGGTCAGCGGACGGTCTGCAGGTCGGCGTTCCGGCTGTTCATCCGGACCTTCAGCGTGGTGTACCCGGGCTTGCCGCCGGCGGCGTGCTCGCTCCAGTACTGGCAGCTGAACCCGGTGTCGGTCTCGAAGTCGTACGCCTTGGCCACCGGCATCTCCTGGCAGGCCAGCTTGCCCGCGCCCGCGTAGCCGGACTCCGGGCCGTACTGGTCGTACAGCTGGGCCTGGATCGTCTTGGCGACCAGCAGGCCCTTCTTCGGGGTCTTGGTGTAGGAGATGATCATGCTGCCCTCCTTGTACGAGTCGCTGATCTTCACCTCGTACGGCACCTCGGCGCCCTCGAAGGTGGCCACGCAGTGGCTGACCGCGCCCGCCTTCTGCGTGACGCCGTCCGGGCACTTCGCGGTGGTCTCGCCGGGCGTGCGGGCCTTCGACAGCAGGTCCTCGCGCAGCGCGAACTCGACCTTCTCGACCAGCGGCGCACTGCGGTCGGGCGCCGGCGTCACCTTCAGCGCGTCACCGCTGTCGCTGCTGCGCAGGTACACGTCCGCCACCGGCCCGGTCACCGCCACCGGCAGCGCCGCACCGGCGTCCGAGGCGGAGGTGGGAGCGGGGGAGCCGGAGGAGGCGGTGGAAGCCGAGCCGAGGGCGGAGTCCGAGCCGGAACCCGATCCGGAGTCCGAGTCGGAGGAGCAGGCCGAGGTCAGCAGGACCGCCGCGAGGGCACCGACGAGGAGGGTCTTGGAGAGTCGCATGGGCGAGGACCATACCGGCTCTTTGCCTTTCCTTTGAAGTAACGTCCAGGGAGCGGGAACGCGCGGCCGCCCCCGGGTCAGCTGACCGGCTCGAACCGGAAGTTGGCCCCGTCCCAGCAGGTCCTCGCGCGGCCTGGCCTCGACCTGCTCCTCCAGTGGGGCGCTCTTGTCGGGCCGGGCACCGACAGCGCGTCCCCGGCGCCGACCACGCGGGGGTCCAGGTACGCGCCCTGGACCGGGCCGTTCACCGCCACCGGCAGGACGGTCGCGCCGGCCGCCGGGGCGGGGAGAGTCGCATGGGTGGGGACCCTACTGGCCGGCACCGTGGCGCAGGAGCAGTTTTCGGCATTCGAACTCCCATACCCGCCACCCGCCCCCGTGAACCGTCCGGCCGCGGGCTAGGGTCTGCCGCATGGCGAACGACCCCGGTTGGACCTGCACCTGCTGCGGTGAGCGGCACTCCGGACTGCCGATGGCCCACCACGCCGAGGCGCCCGCCTCCTGGGAGCCCGGGATGGCGGAGCGGGAGGACTGCGAGCTGACCTCCGACCAGTGCGTGATCGGGGAGCACTCGTTCGTCCGGGGGCTGGTCGAGATCCCGGTGATCGGCGGCGACGAGGTGTTCGCCTGGGGCGTGTGGGTCTCGCTGAGCGAGCGGAACTTCGCGCGGGCGACCGAACTGTGGGAGCGGCCCGGGCGGGAGTCGGAGCCGGCCTACTTCGGCTGGCTGTCCACCGAACTGCCGCTGTACGCGCCGTCCACGATCAACCTGAAGACCATGCACCACACCCGGCCGGTCGGGCGGCGCCCGTACATCGAACTGGAGCCCACCAGCCACCCGCTGGCCGTCGAGCAGCGCACCGGGATCACCGTGGAACGGGTCCGGGAGATCGCCGAGGCGCTGCTGCACCCCGGGCGGGGCGGCGGGGTCAGGGGTGCAGGACGACCAGGCGGACGGTGGTGGCGTCGCCGTCCGGAGTCGTGACGGCGGTGCCGGACGGGGTGCCGGACGGGGTGCCGAAGGTGAGCACCCGGTGCCCGGCGCCGGCCGGGAACTCCCAGTCCACGTGGTCGCGGCGGCGCAGCGCCGCGGTGTCGCCCAGGGCGGCGTCCGGCGTGGTGGCGACCTCGGTGGCCTTCAGTGCGGCGAGGTAGTCGGCGGCGGCGCCGGACGGGGCGGTGAAGCGCAGGAACAGGACGTCCGGGCCGGACACCGAGTCGTCGTCGCTGTAGTAGCGCACCCCGGTCGCCCCGGCGGGCAGCGTGACGCCGTAGTAGCGCAGCAGGGAGGCCAGGTCGCGCGGCCCGCCCAGGTTGGCGCAGTCGTACTGCCGGTAGGCCCGGGCGTCGTGCGGGTGCATCGGCCAGCAGCCGCCCCACGCCTCGCGGGCGCCGATCAGCCCGCCGCCCAGGACGAGCAGTACGACCAGGACCCAGGTCAGCGGCCTGCGGTGCCAGGCGCGGACAGCGGACATGCCCAACCCCCCGGTGCGCCGCCCCTCCGGGCGGTGTTCCCCGGGATCATAGACCGCCCGAACGCCGGGTCGAAGGACCGTCGGCGACTCCCGCGGCAGCGGTCGCGCAGCCGACGGATCCGGTCTGTCGGATTTGCCCCGGTGCGTCATCCGGCCTGGTGGGAAGGGGTGTTGAAGAGCGGAGGGTAAGGCGCCGGTGCGGTGGAAGTGAAGAAAGTGTAATGGTGCGAACCCGTGCTCGTACCCGTCGGGAGGCACTCCTAGGCTGATGCTTTGCCAACGGATGACGATGACCCAGGGGGATGAATACGCAATGGGGGCCTACTTCCGCGTCGAAGTCGACGATCTCTCCAAGCTCATGCAGCGCATGAGGGACAGTCAGCAGGACATGCGCGAGGCACTGCACGCCATGAAGGAGACCGGTCCGAAGACGACCGGCAGCAAGGATCTCGACCACGCCTGCGACGACTTCAACGACAGCTGGCAGGACGCCATCACCCGGATAACCCAGGGCGTCGAGGCCCTGGAGGAGAAGCTCGACCAGACCTGCAAGAACTACGCGGAGACCGACCAGGCCATCCACGACATGTTCAGCGGGGCCGCGGCATGAGCGGCGACTTCTTCTCCTACGTGGTCGGCCTCGACCCCGACTTCCCGGCCCTGGGCTTCAACCCGGCCCCCGGCAACCCCGACAACGTCGACGGCCTGGTCGGCAAGCTCAACAAGGCCGCCAACGCGATGGACAGCGCCCACCGCACCCTGGTCGAGGTCGGCCGCGGCGGCAGCATCTGGGAGGGCGACGCGGCCCAGGCGTTCGCCGGCAAGATCGGCGAACTGCCCGGCTACCTGGAGGACAGCGTCGACGCCATGCGCCAGGCGTCCTCCGCGCTCAACAGCTGGCGCAGCCAGCTCTCCTCCTACCAGGACACCGCCCGCCGGTACGAGGAAGAGGCCCAGTACGCCAAGAGCCGCCTGGAGTCCGCGAAGAAGGCCCGCGAGCAGGCGTCCGACCGCTACGACAAGGCGTCCGACAACCCCGCCTTCATGCTGATCGGCCGGCACTTCGACGACCAGGCCACCTTCGCCCAGGCGCAGAACCAGATCGACTCCGCCAGCGCCGAGTACCAGGCCGCCGGCGACGCGCTGGAGAACGCCAACCGCGACCTGAAGGCCATCGAGGACGAGCTGGAAGCCGTCGTCAAGCAGGCCCGGGAGCTCTACTTCCACCACCAGGACGACGCGGGCCGCACCTCGAAGGCACTGCGCCGGGCCAACCAGAACGCTCCCGACATCAGCACCTGGGAGAAGATCGGCAACAAGTTCAAGGACATCGGCAAGTCCATCAAGAAGTGGGCGACGGACCACGCCGACGTGCTCAAGAAGATCGGCGACATCTCCAGCGGCATCTCCGGCGTGCTCGGCATCGCTTCGCTGGCCACCCTGTGGTGCCCGCCGCTGTCGGCAGCCCTCGGCGTGGCCTCGGCCGGAGCCTCCGCGGTCGCGCTCGGCGCCCACGGCATGGCCAAGCTCGGCGGCGCGGACATCAGTCTGATGACCCTCGCGGGGGACGCCATCGGGGCCGTCCCGTTCGGGGGCGGCGCGCTCAAGGCGGCCAAGTCGGCCAAGGCGGCGGTCTTCGGCGTCAGGACGGCCGAAGGGGCCATGGAGGTCCTCCCGGTCGTCACCAAGGGGGCGGGCTTCATCTCCAACAGCGGGAAGGTCGCCGTGAAGGTCGGGGAGGGCCTCAGCGAGCTGGCCGCGAAAGGCGGCATCATGCACAAGGCGATCAGCTTCGGGATCACCAAGTCGCCGTTGGCGAAGTTCGCCCTCATCCACGCGGACGACGCCGGGGAACTGGCCGGAAAGCTCTCGGTCCAGTCCCTGTGGTCGGCGGTGCCCCAGGGCCTCTTCAAGGCAGGCGGCCTGGCCATCCACGCGCCCAACCTCTACCACCAGGTGACGGGATCATGACGACGGAACACACGCCGACCGACCCCGTGGCGGCCGACCGGGCCCCGGCCGCGCAGGAACCGACCGGCCCCGCGGCGGCGGAACCGTTCGACGGGCCGGTCGTCAACTGGCGGATCCCCGTCGTCTTCCACTCGCTCGGCCTCGAACTCCCGGAGGAGGAACGCGAAGCGCACCTCGCCGAGGTGGCCCAGGAGATCTGGAGCGGCGGCACCGACTTCCAGCGCGAGACCGTGGCCTCCTGGTACCGGGGGATCGCGCAGGACGCCGCCGCGATGGGCGCGGTCTACTCCGGTTTCGTGCTCGGCGTCCTCGACGACGGCCGGATCAGCACCGGCGGCCTGGTCATCCAGAGCACGCAGGCCGACACCCAGGACGTCGAGGCGGTGGCCGCCGCGATCGAGGAACTGCTCTCCAACGACCCCGCCAACGAGGTCTTCACCGTGGACGCCCCGGTCGGGCCGGTCGTCGTCGCCGCCTACGGCACCGTCACCGAACTCGACGACGGCGAGGGGACCAAGGCCAGGCTCGAAATCGCCGAGGCCACCGCGCACATCCCGGTCCCGCAGGTCGACACCCTGCTCACCATGACGATCAGCACGCCCATCCTGAAGGAGTTCCCGGAGTACATGGCGGCCCTGGCCACCATCGTGGAGAGCATCGAGCTCGTCCGCCCCGGCGAGCAGCGCACCGCGCCGGTGCTCAGCCAGGCGTCCGCCGACCGGATCACGGAGATGTTCGGATGAGTACCTGGCACCCGCCGGCCCCGCCCGGCCTCGACACCGGCCCGCTGCCCGCGCGCGGGGTGGTCGGACTGCAGTTGCAGTTCTGCCTGCAGTGGATCTGGCTGCCCTTCCGGCTGGCCCTCCACGTGTGCAACAACATGCCCAGCAACGACTGCGTGGCCGACGGGCACGGGGTCGGAAAGTTCGTCCTCACGCCGAGCCGGTACCGCCTCGAACGCAGCGGCACCCGGGAAGAGTGGGAGGCCTGGGCCGACCGGGCCCTGGACCAGGGCCTCCCCAGTGCGATGGCCGATGTGGCGGGGTTCGTGAACTTCAACAAGAAGACCCGCGGCAAGTGGAAGTACAAGGGGGACAGCCTCGTGCCCGAGACCACCATCCGCAGGCGCTACTACCGGGGCATCGGTGCCGAGGGGCTCGCCGTGCTGGCGGCCCGCCGCGGCTGGCAGGTCGACTGGAGGTACGTGGGGCAGAAGGAGCTCCGCCTCTTCCTGCCCCCGCGGGAGGGGTCCGCATGAGCACCTGGCACCCGCCGGCCCCGCCCGGCCTCCACACCGGTCCGCTGCGCAAGCGCGGGGTCGTCGGGCTGTGGCTGCAGTTCTGCCTGCAGTGGTTCTGGTTCCCCGTCCGGTTCTTCATGTTCGAGGGCGAGTTGGGGACCGTCCTCACCCCGAGCCGGTACCGCCTCGAACGGCGCGGCACCCGGGAGGAGTGGGAGGCGGCGCTCGGGAAGACCCTGGACAAGGTGATCCCGGAAGCGCAGAGACTCGTGCGCGTCCGGCAGGAGGCGAACGAGAGCGGCAAGTACCCGTTCGCCTTCGTCGGCCCGCTGCTGGTGCCCACGGTGCTGGTGCACCGGAGCTCCTACCGGGGCATCGGCCTCGAAGGGCTCGCCGCGGTCGCCGCCCGGCGCGGCTGGCAGGTGCGCTGGGAGACGGCGCGGTTCCAGTACGTCGGCCTGTTCCAGGCGCAGCCGCAACAGCCGCAACAACATCAGCCCCAGCCCTACCAGCAGCCCCAGCCCCAGCCGCCTCAGCAGTCGCCGCAGGGGTACCAGCAGCCGCAGCCCAACCCCTACCAGCAGCCGCCGCAGGCCAACCCCTACCAGCAGCCCCCGGCCGGGGGCGGCGGGTGGCAGTGAGCCGGCGCCCGGGGTAGGCGAGGACGGTGGGCCCCGCGGTCGGTGCCGGGGGCGTGGTCGATCCGGAACTCGGCGTGGATCGCCGCCGGGTGTCGGCGACCGCGCCCCCGCCCGGCCGCGACTACTCCTCCTCGGGCCCCTCCCGGTGGTAGCGGAACCGGGCCCGTGGCGGCTCCACGTGCAGCATGAACTCGGCCACCGGGCCGTCGGGGGAGTGCAGGGTGCAGGCGGCCTCCAGTCGGCCGTAGGCGCGCTCCCACCCCTCCCAGTCCTCGGCCTCGGCCAGCCGGTGGCACTCGGCGAAGTGCGGGGCGAACTCCGGCCAGGCCGGGCCGGGGCGGAAGGTGCCGTTCAGCCACGGCATGTCCACCCCGTCGATCCGGATCTCGCCGACCGGTTCGGTGCCGTGCAGCAGGCGCCAGGTCTCTCCGGCGATCGGGGCCATCGGTGCTCCAGGGGTGTGGGGGCGGCGTCAGGGCGGCGCGCGGGGGTGTCACTCGTACGAGTGGATTGTGGAATCCGGGTGGCCCAGCGGGGTATCGGTGACCGCGGGCCGGTGGGCTCGTTAGGCATCGCGCCGATCTCTGTCGACGAACACCTTAGGGGCGGGACCCAGTGGCTCAGCCGTTCGAACTGCCGGACTTCTACGTGCCGTACCCGGCCCGGATCAACCCGCACTACGAGGGGGCGCGGGTGCACACCAAGGAGTGGGCGCGCGACTTCGGCATGCTGGAGGGGTCGGGCATCTGGGAGGAGCACGACCTCGACTCGCACGACTACGCGCTGCTCTGCTCCTACACCCACCCGGACTGCGACAGCGAGGCGCTGGACCTCGTCACCGACTGGTACACCTGGGTCTTCTTCTTCGACGACCACTTCCTGGAGATCTTCAAGCGGACCCTCGACCGCGAGGGCGGCAAGGCGTACCTGGACCGGCTGCCCGCGTTCATGCCGATGGACCTGGCGGACGGCTACCCGGAGGCCACCAACCCGGTCGAGGCCGGCCTGGCCGACCTGTGGCAGCGCACCGTCCCGCACATGTCGGCCGACTGGCGGGCCCGGTTCGCCGAGTCGACCAGGAACCTGCTGAACGAGTCGCTCTGGGAGCTGTCGAACATCAACGAGGGCCGGGTCTCCAACCCGGTCGAGTACATCGAGATGCGCCGCAAGGTCGGCGGCGCCCCCTGGTCGGCCGGCCTGATCGAGTACGCGGCGAACGCCGAGGTGCCCGAGTCGGTGGCGCACTCCCGGCCGCTGCGCGTCCTGCGGGACGCCTTCTCGGACGGCGTGCACCTGCGCAACGACCTGTTCTCGTACGAGCGCGAGATCGGCGAGGAGGGCGAACTGTCCAACGGCGTCCTGGTGCTGGAGACCTTCCTCGGCTGCTCCACCCAGCAGGCCGCGGACGCCGTCAACGACCTGCTCACCTCCCGGCTGCAGCAGTTCGAGAACACCGCGCTCACCGAACTCGCCCCGCTGGTCGTCGAGCACGCGCTGAGCCCGGAGGAGGTCGCCCGGGTCCTGGCCTACGTCAAGGGCATGCAGGACTGGCAGTCCGGCGGCCACGAGTGGCACATGCGCTCCAGCCGGTACATGAACGGCGGCGGCGCGGCCGCCCCCGCCACCGGCCCCCGGGGCCTGGGCACCTCCGCCGCCAACATCCGCCTCGCGGCGGGCGTCCGCGGCCTGCGCAGCTTCGTCCACACCCCGCCCCGGGGGGTCGGCCCCGCGCCGCTGCCCGCCTTCCCGATGCCGTACCCGCTCACGCTCAACCCGCACCTGGACGGCTCCCGGGAGTACGTCGTCCGCTGGGCCCGCGAGTTCGGCCTGCTCGACCCGGAGCCCGGCGTCCCCGGCTCCGACGTCTGGGACGAGCGCAAGCTCCGCGACTACGACTTCGCGCTGTGCGCCGCGGGCATCGACCCCGACGCCACCCCCGCCGAGCTCGACCTCTCCTCCGCCTGGCTGACCTGGGGCACCTACGCCGACGACTACTACCCGGCCGTCTTCGGCCGCCCCCGCGACCTGCTCGGCGCGAAGGCCGCCAACGAGCGGCTGCACGCGCTGATGACGCTGGACGGCAGCCTCCCGTTCGCCCCGCGCAACGCCCTGGAGTCCGGCCTCGCCGACCTCTGGCAGCGCACCGTCGCCCCGTTCGAGCAGGGCGCCCGGGTCAAGTTCCGCAAGGCCGTCGGGGACATGCTCGACAGCTGGCTGTGGGAGCTCGCCAACACCGCCCAGAACCGCATCCCGGACCCGGTCGACTACATCGAGATGCGCCGCGCCACCTTCGGCTCCGACCTGACGATGAGCCTGGCCCGGCTCGGCCGCGGCGAGGTGATCCCCGATGAGGTCTACGCGAGCGGCACCCTGCGGGCGATCGAGAACTCCGCCGCGGACTACGGCTGCCTGGTCAACGACCTGCACTCGTACCGCAAGGAGGTCGAGTACGAGGGCGAGTTCCACAACCTGGTCCGGGTGGTGGAGAACTTCTTCTCCTGCGACCACCCGGTCGCGGTCGCCATCGTGGCCGACCTGATGGCCTCCCGGCTCAGCCAGTTCGCGCACGTGGTCAAGGGCGAACTCCCGCTCCTCAAGCACGACTTCGCGCTCGAAGGCGAGGCCGAGCAGGCCCTCGACGGGTACGTCCGCGAGCTGGAGGACTGGATGGCCGCCGTCCTCAACTGGCACCAGCGGTGCGAGCGCTACACCGACGACGTGCTGCGGCGGCACTTCGCCCCGAAGACGGCCCTCCCGGCGGAGCTGGGCACCTCGGCGATGCGGATCCTGCAGACGATCGGCCGCTGAAACGCCGAAACGCCGGAACGCCGGAACGCCGGAACGGGGGCCCGGGAAGGATCCCGGAACCCCCGTCCCGTCAGTCGGGTGCCGTCACTGCCAGCTGTCCTGCCGCGGCTGCGCCGGGGGTCCCTGGTGCGGGACGGGAGCGGGCACCGGGCGGTGCGGGTGGTGCCGGTGGCCCCGGGGGTGGCGGGTGAGGGTGTAGCCGAGGACGCCGGCCAGCGCGGCCAGCACACCGCCGGAGACGGTCCACCACCAGCGGGTGTTCCAGCCGGAGAAGAGGTCCGAGTACCAGTGGGTCTCCTCCGCGGCGGGCGCGGCCGCGTACGTCGCGCTCGCGCTCGGCGCCGGGGTGGCCGCCGCGGCGGCCGCCGTCGCCCCGGCGTTCACCGGCGGCACCAGCGGGTCCTTGAGCGCGCCGCCCTCGGGCTGGGCGTCGTCCGCGCCGCCCTTGGTGGCGACGTGCACGTGGACGGTGGAGGCCAGGCCGAGGTCGGTCTGCGGGATGTCCGTGGTGGACAGCCGGACGTAGTACGTGCCGGGCAGCGGGTCGCCGGACCAGGGCTCGGCCCAGGAGCGGATCTGCCGCAGCGTGCAGCTCAGCTCCAGGGTGGTCGCGCTCTGCTCGGCGGTGCCGTCCTGCGGCCCCGCGGTGCAGGACTGCCGGCGGCGCAGGCCGTCGAACAGCTCGACCGTCCAGGTCTGCGCGCCGTGCCGGTCCGCGGCGTCCGGCAGGGTGACCGTGACCTGGACGGTCGGGGTCTGGCCCTCGGAGGCCGGGAACGCCCAGTACAGGTAGTCACCGGTGGAGACCGGGACGTCCGCGTCCTGGCCGGAGGCCAGCGTGGTCGCGGTCAGGAAGCTGGTGCCCACCGAGTTGAGCACCGGCTTCCCGGTGCCGGACGCGGACGGCGAGGCGGACGGCGAGGTGGACGGGGACGCGGCCGAGGCCGTCGTCGGGGCCAGCAGCAGCAGGCCGGTGAACGCGGCGGCCGCGGCCGCGGCGGTGCGGAAGTCGCGCATCGTCAGTTCTCCCGCCAGACGGAGATCCGCCAGCGTGCCAGCCAGCCGAAGACCAGACCGGCGAGCAGGCCGGCCAGGGTGAGGACACCGAGCAGGATCCAGCCGCGGCCCAGCCCCATCGCGGGGCCGTCCGGGGCCGGGGAGGCGGCGGCGACGTCCACGGTCAGCTCCAGCGGCAGACCCGGGTCGGCCTGCACGGCCGCCTGCGGGGCGAAGGAGTTGCTGACCACCAGGCACACCGTGCGGGCGGTCGAGGCCGAGCCCGAGCCCTTCGACGGGGACGCGGAGGCCGCGTCGGAGTCGTCCTCGGACGCGGACCAGCGCACGCCGGTCGACGCCACGTCGGTGCGGCCCGAACCGGCGTCGCTGCCGCGCACCAGTTCCTGGCCGCCGCTGTCGGTGGCCTGCAGCAGCACCCCGTAGTCCCGGGCCACGGCCCGGTCCGGGGTGACGCTGACCGAGGCGCGCAGCTCCTCGCCCGCCTTCACCGGCACCCGGTACACCCGGTGCTCGGAGAACTTCTCCCGGTCGGTGTACACGCCGGGGGACAGCACGGGGGCGTCCGCGCACTTGTCGGCACCGGTCACCTGGGCCGGGGCGACGGTGTGGGTGTCCTGGGCGCGCTCGACCAACTGCTTGACGCGCTTGGTCAGCTGGTCCTGGCTGCGCACGTCGGTGAAGGTGCCGCCGGTCGCGTTGGCGATGCAGATCAGCTGCTGCCGGGTCTTGTCGTCGTGGGCCAGGCCGAGGGTGTCGACCACCAGGTGGATGCCCTGGCTGGCCAGTTCGCGGGCCACGTCGCACGGGTCCGGCGGCGCGCAGGTGTCCTCGCCGTCGGTGATCAGCACGATCCGGCGGGTGGTCGGGCCGGTGCCGAGGTCCTGGGCGGCGGCCCGCAGCGCGATCCCGATCGGGGTCCAGCCGGTCGGGCGGACGGTGGCGACGGCCGTCTTGGCCTCCACCTTGTTCGTCCTGCCGACCGGGTAGAGCTGCTGGGTGTCCTTGCAGCCCTCCTTCTGGTCGTTGCCCGGGTAGGTCGCGCCGAGGGTGCGGATGCCGAACTCGGTCTCCTCCGGCAGCGCGTCGATGACCTCCTTGATCGACTGCTGGGCGACCTCCATCCGGCTCTTGCCCTGGATGTCCGTCGTGCGCATCGACCCCGAACCGTCCAGGATCAGGTCGACCTTGGGCGCCTCGGTCGCGGCGGCCGGAGCCCCGGGTTCGTCGGCCGCCGCGGGGAAGGTGCCCAACCCGGTGGCCACGACTATCGTCAGGGCCCCGAGCAGGGCGGCCGCGCGGGCCGTCCGTCGTGGTGTGGTGGGTGTGATCACCCGCCGCATCCTAGGGACCGTCAGTTCGAATCGCCCAACGCGGGTGGTGGGCGCCGCCTACCCTGAACGCACGGGCGGAGCGGGGGAGGAGAGCGCATGACGGCGCGTCTGGCCGGGGAAGCGCACGACGGCGCGGCCGATCGGGGAGAGCGCATGACGGCGCGTCTGGCCGGGGTCGGCAAGCGTTACGGGCGCGGCGGCCGGTGGATCCTGCGGGACGTCGCGCTGGCGCTGCCGCCCGGCGGGATCGTCCGGGTCGAGGGGGCCAACGGCACCGGGAAGTCCACCCTGTTGAAGGTCCTGGCGGGTGTCGAGCGGGCCGACCGGGGCACCGTCGAGGTCGCCGGCAGCCGGGCCTACGTGCCCGAACGCTTCCCGCCCGCCCTGCCGTTCACCGCCCGCGACTACCTCCGCCAACTGGCCCGGGTGCGCGGCCTGAGCGCCGAGCAGGGCCGCCGCCGGGCCGACCACTGGCTGGAGCGCTTCGGCATCGCCGGGTACGCGGACACCCCGATCGGCCGGCTCTCCAAGGGCACCTGCCAGAAGGTCGCGGTCGCCCAGGCGCTGCTCGCCGAGGCCGACCTGCTGCTGCTGGACGAAGCCTGGACCGGGCTCGACCGGGCCGCCCGCGGCGAGTTGGACGCGGCCGTCGCCGAACGGGCCGCGGCGGGCGGGCTGGTGGTGTTCGTCGACCACGACCCGGGCCGGCTGGCCGGCCTCACCACCGCCGGACACCTCGTCAAGGACGGCGCCCTGCACGGGATCCCGGTCGCCGCCGCCGGGCCGGACGGCCCCCGCACGGCGATCGTGGTGCGCGCCGAACGCCTCCCCGAGCACCTCCCCGGCAACCCCGGGCGCACGCCGCTCGCCGACGGCGCCGTCCGGCTGGAGGTGGCCGCCGCGCACTCCGACACCCTGCTGCGCCGGCTCCTCGATTCCGTGCCGCCGGTGCACGTCCACAGCGTGGCCGCCGCGGAGCACGCCGAAGGAGGCCGGCCGTGACGCTGCGCGTGCTGACGCGGTACCACCTGGAGCTGCTGGTCCGCTCGCAGCGCTGGCTCGCCCCCGGGCTGGCGTACGTGGTGGTGCTGGGGCTGGGCCTGTCGGGCGGGGACGACACCGCGGGGGCGGCCGCCTTCTCGGCCGGGCTGCTGGTGCCGGTGGCGGCCTGGCTGGTGCGCGCCGCGGTCGGGGCGGAGCCCGCGCAGTCGCGGGCCTGCCTGGTCGCGGCGGCGGGCTGGCCGCGGGTGCACCTGGCGGCGCTGCTGGCGGCGGTGCTGGCCGGGCTGGGCCTGGGCCTGGCGGGCCTGGCGGCGGCGGTGCTGCTGGGCAGCGGGGGCTCGGGCGCGGCGGTCGCCGCCGGTGCGCTGGCGACGGTGGTGTGCGTGCTGTCGGGGGCGGCGGTGGGGGCGCTGTGCAACCGCCCGGTGGTGACGGGGGCGTACGCGGTGCCGCTGGGCCTCGGCGGGGTGGTGGCGGTGCTGCTGGTGCCGGGCTCGCCCGCGAACGCGGTGGTGCGGGCGCTGGTGCTGGGTGCCCGGGGCGCGCTGAGCGTGCCGTGGTGGACGCTCCCGGCGGCGCTGGTGTTCGCGGCGGGGTGCTGCTGGGTGGCGGTGACGGCCGCGGTGCGGCGCGGCGACTGAGCGCCGGGCCCGTCGGCGGGAAACGGACACACCGACCAGATCGGATGAAATACGGCCAATCCTGGTTAGGGTGCTGGAGGACGTGCCCGAAGCCTGGAAGCCTGTCGGAAGGAAGCCCGCCGTGAGCAACCTGTTCGCGATCGCCTACCCGGATGTCGCCACCGCGCAGAAGGTCCGCGACGAGCTGGTCGGCCTGCAGAAGCAGAAGCTGGTCGACCTGGAGGACGTCGTGGTGGTCGAGCGCCGCGAGGACGGGAAGATCAAGCTGCACCAGGCGGTCTCCAACACCGGTATGGGCGCCGCCTCGGGCGCGCTGTGGGGCGGCGTGATCGGCCTGCTGTTCTTCATGCCGTTCCTGGGCGCGGCGGTCGGCGGCGCGACCGGCGCGGCGGTCGGCGCGTCCACCGACACCGGCGTGGACGACAACTTCATGCGCCAGATCGGCGAGAAGCTGGAGCCCGGCAAGGCCGCGGTCTTCGCCCTCGTCCGCTCGGCGACGCAGGACAAGGTGATCCCGGCCGTCGCGCAGTTCGGCGGCGAGCTGATCCAGACCTCGCTCAGCCACGAGGAGGAGGAGCACCTGCGGGAGATCGCCAAGGCCGCCTACCCCGCGTCCACGCTCTGACGCCACCGCGGTTCCCTTCCGGCGGGGTGCCGGGCGCGCGTCGCCCGGCACCCCGCCGTCCGTGCCCTTTCGAGCTGGCGAGGACGGCTGGTGGTGGCGACTGACTCCGCGACCCGGGCGGCCCGGGTGCCCCGGGCCCGGCGGCCCGGGACCGGGCGCTGGACCGAACTGTTGCTGGTGCTGGCCGCGGTGGGCCTCGCGGTGTTCGGCTACGTCGAGGTCGGCGTCAACCTCGACGGCACGGCCCCGCCGGACGCCGCCCAGTACGGCGCCGCGCTCGGCGTGCTCGCCCTGCTCGCGCACGCGGCGGTCCGCTGGCGCGCCAAGTGGGCCGACCCGCTGCTGCTGCCGATCGCCGTCCTGCTGAACGGCATCGGACTGGTCGTCATCTACCGGCTGGACCGCAACCCCGGCAGCGCCGCCGCCCCCACCCAACTGCTCTGGTCCACCCTCGGGGTGGGCCTGTTCATCGCGGTGCTGCTCCTGCTGCGCGACCACCGCCGGCTCCAGCGCTACGCCTACGTCGGCGCGTTCGTCGCCCTCGTCCTGCTGGTGCTGCCGGTGTTCTTCCCGCCGGTGTACGGCTCGCGGATCTGGATCACGCTGGGCCCGCTGTCCTTCCAGCCCGGCGAGTTCGCCAAGGTCCTGCTGGCGGTCTTCTTCGCCGCCTACCTGGCCGCGCACCGGGACGCGCTGGCGCTGACCGGCCGCAAGGTGCTCTGGTTCCAGCTGCCGCTGGGCCGGGTGCTCGGCCCGGTGCTGCTGATCTGGGCCGCGTTCGTCGGCGTGCTGGTCCTGGAGACCGACCTCGGCACCTCACTGCTGTTCTTCGGCCTGTTCGTGGTGATGCTGTACGTCGCCACCGCCCGCACCGGCTGGATCGTGATCGGCCTGCTGCTGTCCGCGCTGGCCGCCGTCGGCGTCGGCTGGCTCTCCCCGCACGTGCACAGCCGGGTCACCGAGTGGCTGCACCCGCTCGCCTCGATCGAGGCCGGGCAGGGCGCCAACCAGATCGCCCAGTCGCTGTTCGCCTTCGCCTGGGGCGGCCAGCTCGGCACCGGCCTGGGCCTGGGCCACTCCGCGCTGATCGGCTTCGCCACCAAGTCCGACTTCATCCTGGCCACCGTCGGCGAGGAACTCGGCCTGACCGGCCTGTTCGCGGTCTTCCTGCTGTACGCCCTGCTGGTCTCCCGCGGCTTCAAGACCGGCATCGCGCTGCGCGACCCGTTCGGGCGGCTGCTCGCCATCGGCCTGGCCGCGCTGGTCGCCATCCAGGTGTTCGTGGTCGCGGGCGGCGTCCTCGACCTGATCCCGCTGACCGGCATGACGCTGCCGTTCATCGCCCAGGGCGGCTCGTCCGTGGTCACCAACTGGATCATCGTGGCGCTGCTGGTCCGGACGAGCGACCTCGCCCGGCGCCCCGCCCCCGAGGAGGACGCGTGAGGTTCACCCGGCCCGCGGGCACCAACGGCGGCCCGCAGGGGCTGCCCGGCATCTCCACCACCGGACGCCGGGCCGGCACCTTCTGCATGCTGCTGATCGTCGCCCTCGCCGTCCAGAGCACCCGGGTCCAGGTGTTCCAGAAGAAGGAACTCGACCACAACGCCGCCAACCAGCGCGCCACCATCCAGCGCTACTCCCAGCCCCGCGGCAACCTGCTGGTCGCCGGACAGCCCGTCACCGGCTCCACGGAGACCGGCGGCCGCTACGCCTACAAGCGCACCTACACCGACGGCGCGCTGTACGCCGCCGTCACCGGCTACTCGTCCCAGACCTACGGCAACACCCAACTGGAGGGCGTCTACGACGACGTGCTCTCCGGCACCGACCCCGCGCTGGCCGGCTGGGCCGTCTGGGACGCCGTCACCCGGCAGCAGCAGCCCGGCGGCGACGTGGTCACCACCATCGACCCCGCCGCCCAGCGCGCCGCCGTGCAGGGCCTCGGCAACCAGAAGGGCGCCGTCGCCGCGATCGAACCCGCCACCGGCCGGATCCTCGCCCTCGCCTCCACCCCCAGCTACGACCCCGGCAGCTTCGCCGGGACGTCCAACGCCGACCAGGACGCCTGGAAGAAGCTCCAGGACGACCCCGACCAGCCGATGCTCAACCGGGCGCTGCGCCAGATCTACCCGCCCGGCTCCACCTTCAAGGTGGTCACCGCCGCCGCCGCCCTGGCGAGCGGCGTCGTCACCGACGTCGACGCCCCCACCGACGCCCCCTACCCGTACGTCATGCCCGGCACCACCACCCCGCTCAACAACGACACCACCGCCTGCGACCGGGCCGGGCTCTCACTGGACGAGGCCATGACGCTGTCCTGCAACAGCGTCATGGGCTACCTCGGCGTGCAGACCGGCCTCGACCGGATGACCGCGATGGCGCGGAACTTCGGCTTCAACGACGCCAAGCTCGACACCCCGGTGCGGGCCGCCCGCTCCAACTTCGACACCAGCATGAACACCTCCCAACTGGCGCTCTCCTCCATCGGCCAGTACGACACCGCCGCCACCCCGCTGGTGATGGCCATGGTCGCCGCCGGGGCCGCCAACGACGGCCAGGTGATGCACCCCCAGCTCGTCGACAAGCTCACCAAGGCCGACGGCAGCCAGGTCCAGCTGATGCACCCGAGCCTCTACCACCAGGCGTTCGGCTCCGGGGTCGCCCGGCAACTGCAGCAGCTGATGGTCGACGTGGTGGAGAACGGCACCGGCCGCAACGCCCGGATCCCCGGCGCCGAGGTCGGCGGCAAGACCGGCACCGCCCAGCACGGCGTCGACAACTCCGGCACCCCCTACGCCTGGTTCATCGCCTGGGCCCGCCCGGCCGGCTCCGGCAGCGTCCCGCCGGTCGCCGTCGCCGTGGTCGTCGCCGACAGCCAGGCCACCGACGTCACCGGCGGCGGGCTCGCCGCCCCCATCGCCAAGTCCGTCATGCAGGCCGTGCTGAACCGGTAGCCGGGCGCAAAACGCCGAAAAGCCGCGATTTGGTAAGGTCCGGTTCGATTCCCCACCAGAAGGACACCGATGAGCACCACCGGCCTGCTGCGGCGCAAGCCCGTCGACACCCTGATCGCCGAAGCAGGAGGCACCGGAGCCGGACACCTGCGCCGCACCATCGGCCTGTGGCAGCTGTCCGCGATCGGCATCGGCGCCACCGTCGGCACCGGCATCTTCTTCGTCCTCACCACCTCCGTCCCCGAGGCCGGCCCCGCCGTCGTGCTCTCCTTCGTGATCGCCGCCGTCACGGCCGGCCTCACCGCGCTCTGCTACGCCGAACTCGCCTCCGCCATCCCGGTGGCCGGCTCCTCCTACTCGTACGCGTACGCCACCATGGGCGAACTCGTCGCCTTCGGCGTCGGCGTCTGCCTGCTGATGGAGTACGGCGTCTCGGCCTCCGCGATCGCCGTCACCTGGGGCCAGTACCTCAACCAGTTCTCCGACCTCGCCTTCGGCCTGCACCTGCCCGCCGCGCTCACCGCCCCGCCCGGCGAGGGCGGCGTCTTCAACCTCCCCGCGGTCGTGCTGGTCGTGCTGGTCACCGTCCTGCTGATCCGCGGCGTCGGCGAGTCCGCGAAGGTCAACGCCGTCATGGTGGCGATCAAGCTCGTCATCCTGGTGCTCTTCGTCGCGGTCGGACTCACCGGCTTCACCGCCGGCAACTTCACCCCGTTCGCGCCCAACGGCTGGGACGGCGTCCAGACCGCCGCCTCTACCATCTTCTTCTCCTTCATCGGCCTCGACGCGGTCTCCACCGCCGGGGAGGAGGTCCGCGACCCGCGGCGCACCCTCCCGCTCGCCATCCTCGTCTCGCTGGTCGTCGTCACCACCCTCTACATCGCCGTCGCCGTCACCGCGGTCGGCGCCCAGCCCTGGCAGGAGTTCGACGGCCAGGAGGCCGGGCTCGCCCAGATCCTCCAGAACGTCACCGGCCACAGCTGGCCCGCCCTGGTCTTCGCGGCCGGCGCGATCGTCTCGATCTTCTCCATCACCCTCGTGGTGATCTACGGCCAGACCCGCATCCTCTACGCGATGGGCCGCGACGGCCTCCTCCCGCGCCCCTTCACCCGGGTCTCCGCCCGCACCGGCACCCCCGTCTGGAACACCCTGGTCGTCGGCACCGCGGTCGCCGTCCTCGCCGCGGTCTTCCCGCTCAAACTGCTCGCCGACATGACCTCGATGGGCACCCTGGTCGCCTTCACCGCGGTCTCGATCGGCATCGTCGTGCTCCGCCGCACCCGCCCCGACCTGCCGCGCGGCTTCAAGGTGCCGCTCTACCCCGTCACCCCGCTGCTCAGCGCCGCGTTCTGCGTCTACCTGATCACCAAGCTGCACACCGACACCTTCGTCGCCTTCGCGGTCGTCCTCGCGGTCGCGGCGGTGCTCTACTTCGGCTACAGCAGGAGGCACTCCCGCCTCGCGCAGAAGTCCTGAACGGCGGGTGCGCGCACTCAGGGGCTCGGGGAACGGCGAGGCCCAGGCTGCGCGAGGTTCACTGCCGTTGCGCGCATCTGCTTCTCATTCCCTTAAAGACACGCAGCAGCACGAACCTCCGACGGGCTCCGGCCGTCAGCAGCACGGACCCGCCGTTCCCCGGGCCCCTGATTTCGCTCCCCGCCGTTCCCAGCCGGGGCTCTGCGCTCAGCCCTTGTTGCCGACCGCCAGCACCCGGGAGGCCGCCGGGCCGGCGGCCGCGGAGCCGTGGCCGCCGCCCTCGACCTCGGCGGCGACCGCGAGGTTGCCGGAGTAGGCGGTGAACCAGGAGTTCGCCTTGTCGCTGGTGTCGACCTCGGCGGTGCCGGTCTTCGCGCCGGAACCGGCCGGCAGCGCGGGCGAGACCTCGGAGGCGGTGCCGGACTGGACGGTCTTCACCATCAGCGACCGCAGGCTGTTCAGGACCTCGGGGGAGAGGTTGCGGGCGGCCGGGGTCTGGGCCGTGCCGGGGATCAGGATCGGCTGCCGGAACACCCCGGACTGCACGGTCGCCGCGACCGAGGCCATCGCCAGCGGGTTGGTGCGGATCTTGCCCTGGCCGATGAACTCGCTGGCCGCGCCGGCCATGTTGCCCTCGACCGGGATGTCGGTGTCGAAGTTGGTCAGGCCGGTGTGCCAGACCAGGCCGAGCCCGAACACGTCCTTGGCGATCGCGGGCAGGCTGCCCGGCTTGAGGACGTCCTTGCCCTTCTCGATGAAGGAGGTGTTGCAGGAGTGGATGAACGCGTCGGTGAGCGTGTAGTCCGGGTGCGCGCCGGGCTCGTCGTTGGTGACGGCCTTGCCGGTGACCATGGTGGTCTCCGGGCAGGGCATCCCGGTGCCGGGCGTGACCCCGGCCTCCAGCAGGGCCGCCGTGGTGAGCACCTTCATGGTGGAGCCGGGCGCGGTGCCGCCGGAGAAGGCCCGGTTCTGGCCGGTGGAGGGCGAGAACGCGTACGCCAGGACGTTGCCGCTGCTGGGCTCGATCGCCACCAGCGAGGCGGGCTTGCCGCCCTGCGCGGTGACCTGCTGCTCGGCGGCGTTCTGCAGGTCCGCGTCGATGGTGAGCTTCAGGTTGGGGACGGCCCTGGGCTCCTTGACGGTGAACAGCTTCTCGTCGGTGGCCTTGCCGCCCGAGGTGGCCGGGGTGGAGATCATCACGCCGCTGCCCGCGTCCGCCGGGTCGCCGTCCTGCGGGGCCGCGCTCTTGAGCTGGTTGAGCAGGCCGACCAGCGAGGGGTAGCCGGTGAGCGGCTTGCCCTTGCGGTCGGTGACGGTGGCCGGGGTCGCGTAGACCGGCTTGACCGCGATGGTCTCGCCCGCGTCCAGCCGGGGGTGGATGACGCTGGGGGCCCAGTGGACGGCGGCGGTGCCGTCGCTCATCTTCACCACGCCGAGGACGCCGTTGTAGCTCCACGGGGTACCGGTGTCGGCGAACTCCACGGACGCCTTGAAACTTTCCAGCACGCCGGTGGGCGCCGGGCTCCCGGAGGCGGGCGCCGAGGCCGTCCCGGAGGCCGGGGCGCTCGCCGACTTGGCCGCGGCGGGGCTGGGCGCGGTGGTCGGGCCGCCGACGGTCAGGTGGACGGCGCTGGGCTTCACGTTGTCCTGGAACGCCTGCAGGGCGGCCTGCGCCTTGTCCGGGTCGTCGGTGAGCTTCGCGGCGCCGAACAGGTCGCCCTTGGCCCAGGCGTCCAGGAACGCGGTGGCGCCGGAGGCGGCGAGCTCCTGGCTCGGGGGCTCGGCGACCACGGTGCGGGGCTTCTTCGCCTCGTCCTTGCCGGAGCCCCCGTCGCCGGAGACCAGGGCGTACGCCCCGTACCCGCCACCGAGGAGCACGGCCGCGGCGAGCACCGAGACGCCGATCTTCGCGCCGTTGTTCACGTCGAGTCCCCCATGCTGTGTCGTGGCCGTCGGAGTTCAGCGGCCACGACACCATAGGCAGACCTCTTCCGTGCACTCACGACACGGGAACCTTTTGTGACAGTTCCGGTACACGTGTGCGGGAGTGGTGGCCGGGACGGGGCTAGATCCAGGTGTCCAGCCACATCCGGGCCCGCCAGTCGTCCATCGGGATCGTCTGGCCGGTGTAGATCGGGTAGAAGTACAGGAAGTTCCACATGACCGCGACCACCAGCAGTCCGGCGCCGGTGGCCCCGGCCAGCCTGCGGTCGGGCGAGGCGTCGGCCCGGCCGAGCATCGCGCCGATCATCATGGTCACCGCGAGCACCAGGAACGGGACGAAGCAGACCGCGTAGAACAGGAAGATCGTCCGGGCCTGGTAGTTGAACCAGGGCAGGTAGCCGGCGGCCAGCGCGCACAGGATCGCCCCGGCCCGCCAGTCGCGGCGCATCAGCCAGCGGTACAGGCAGTAGAGCAGCGCGACGATGCCCGCCCACCACAGGAACGGGGTGCCGATGGCGAGCACCTCGCGGGCGCACTCGGTGGTGGTGCAGCCGGCCTGGCCGTTCTTCGGCGACTCGTAGAAGAACGAGACCGGGCGGCCCAGCAGCAGCCAGCTCCACGGGTTGGACTGGTAGGTGTGCGGGTCGTGCAGGTTGACGTTGAAGTGCCAGATCTCGTGGTGGTAGTGCCACAGGCTGCGGGCCCAGTCCGGCACCCAGCCCCAGGTGTCGCTGGGGTTGTTGGCGGCCCAGTCGCGCAGGTAGCCGCCCTTGCCGGGGGCGGGGGAGGAGAGGATCCAGCCGGTCCAGGTCAGCAGGTAGGTGACGGCGGCGGTCAGGGCGACGGACACCCCGGCCCAGGCGAAGTCCCACAGGCCACGCAGGTTGCGCCCGCCGCCGGCCAGCCGGCGGCCCGAGGAGTCCCAGAACCCGGCCAGCAGCACCAGCGCCAGGACGGCCGGGGCGCCGCTCCACTTGGTGCCGGTCATCAGGCCCAGGCAGACCGCCGCGGCCAGCCGGTAGGGCCGCCAGCCCAGGTGCCACCAGTCGGCGCTCTCGCCCCGGGCCAGCCGTTCGGCGATCAGGGCGCGGCTCTTGTCCCGGTCGACCAGCAGCAGGCCGAACGCGGCCAGGAACCAGAACATCACCACCAGGTCGAGGATCGAGGTGCGGCTGAGCACGAAGTGCAGCCCGTCCACCGACAGCAGCAGGCCGGCCACGCAGCCCAGCAGGGTGGAGCGGAACATCCGGCGGGCGATCCGGGCCAGCATCAGCACCGAGAGGGTGCCGAGCACGGCCACCATGAAGCGCCAGCCGAACGGGTCCATGCCGAAGAACCGCTCGCCCAGGCCGATGATCCACTTGCCGACCGGCGGGTGGACCACGAACGCCGCGCTGGTGCTGTTCAGCGGCACCGTCGGATTGGGCGCGGTGATCAGGCCGTTGGCCTCGCTGGACCAGTTGCTCTCGTAGCCCAGGTGCCAGAGCGCGTACGCGTCCTTGGCGTAGTACGTCTCGTCGAAGATCAGCGCGTGCGGGCTGCCCAGGTTCACGAAGCGCAGCACGCCGGCGAACAGCGCGACGGCGAGCGGCCCGAGCCAGCCGGCCCACCGGCACAGCCAGGACCACAGCGGCGCGGGCAGCCGCACGCCCAGCCGGACGAGCAGCGGCGAGGGCTCGACGAGCGCCGGGGTGACGCCCGGGCCGTCCGGCATCGGCGGCACCAACTGCTCGGCCAGGGACGTGCGTCGGCGCTCCCGGTAGCCGACGCCGGACAGCGCGCGGGCCCATCGGGAGGCCGGTTCGGGCTCCGCGCGCGGAGCCGGAACGGCGGCCGGGTCGGCCGGTTCCAGCACGGTCACGCCGCCCCGCTCGGGGTGGTCCATACCACTCTCCATGTCGCCGTTCACGGGCCACATCGTAGGGGCAATGGCTGAAGTCACAAGGGGTCCCCGACCCTCGCACCTCCCCCGGCCCCCCTTCACCAGCCACGGACCGGCCCCCGGTAGGGGAGGATGGTGCCCGTGACTGGTGTTCTCGTACTGGCAGGTACCCCCATCGGCGACGTCGAGGACGCGCCCCCCCGACTGCGCGCCGAACTCGCCGGGGCGGACGTCATCGCGGCCGAGGACACCCGGCGGCTGCGCCGGCTGACCCAGGCGCTCGGGGTCGCGCCGACCGGCCGGGTGGTGTCCTACTTCGAGGGCAACGAGGTGGGCCGCACCCCCGAGTTGGTGGCCGCGCTGCAGGGCGGCGCCCGGGTGCTGCTGGTCACCGACGCGGGCATGCCCTCGGTCTCCGACCCCGGCTACCGGCTGGTGGACGCCGCCGTCGCCGCCGGGATCAAGGTCACCGCGGTGCCCGGCCCGTCCGCGGTGCTGACCGCGCTGGCGCTGTCCGCGCTGCCGGTGGACCGGTTCACCTTCGAGGGCTTCCTGCCGCGCAAGGCCGGCGACCGCTCCCGGCAGCTCGCCCAGGTCGCCGCCGAGCCGCGCACGATGGTGTTCTTCGAGGCCCCGCACCGGATCGCCGAGACGCTGGAGGCGATGGCCGCCGCGTTCGGCGCCGACCGTCCCGCCGCGGTCTGCCGGGAGCTGACCAAGACGTACGAGGAGGTCAAGCGCGGCCCGCTGGGCGAGCTGGCGGCCTGGGCCGCGGACGGCGTCCGGGGCGAGATCACCGTGGTGGTGGCCGGCGCCCCGCCCGCCGCGCCGGAGGAGGTCGGCCCGGCCGAGCTGGCCCGCCGGGTGGCCGTCCGGGAGGAGGCCGGGGAGCGCCGCAAGGAGGCGATCGCCGCGGTCGCCGCCGAGCTGGGGCTGCGCAAGTCGATCGTGTTCGACGCGGTGGTGGCGGCCAAGCACGCGCCCTGAGCGGGGCCCGGCGCCGGATCGCGCGGTGTGCTGATCGTTTTGTATGGCAATGGCCGGAATCGCGCGTACGTTGGAATGAGCACCCCAGCGGAGGGCCAATTCGGGACCAAGACTTGGCAAGCCGGGCATCGGACGGACCCTCCCGGGCATTCCCTGGGATGGAACGTCCCGCACCCGGTCGGGAAGACCGGGCGACGGGCTCCGAGCGAAGCGAGGTGGCGCATGAGCGACACGATCGACAGCCCCCGGAACGGCGGAGCACCCAGCGGCCTCGGCACGACCAGCCGTCCCGCCCCCGTGCAGACCGTCCACGAGGCGTACTCCTTCGCCTGCCTCAACTGCGGCTACGGCTGGGAGCAGGCGTACGACATCGAGCACCACACGGCCAGGGACGGCCACACCGTGGTCGAGTACACGGCGAACGGGGTCCGGGTCCCCTCCCCGCTGCGCGAGCTGGCCTGCCCGGGCTGCGGGGGCGAACGGGTCCGGATCATGCGGGCCGGGCGGGTGGCCGGCGTGGCCGCCGTCATGGAGAAGGGCTCCGGCTACGCGCCCACCGCCGAACCCGAGGGCCCGCCCGAGCCCGCCCGGATGCGGGCCCGCCGCCACTGGCTGGCCTGGCTGCACCGCCGGGCCGGCTGAACCCGGCGCCCGCCCGGCCCGGCCCCCGCCCCACCGGGGCCGGGCCGGTGGGGCCGCACCACTAGGATTCCGGGGTATGGCGGCCTTGGAACAGCACACCGGCACTGACGCGTACTACGTCACCACCCCGATCTACTACGTGAACGACCGGCCCCACCTGGGCCACGCGTACACCACCGTCGCGGGTGACGTGCTGACCCGCTGGCACCGCCAGCGCGGCGAGGACGTCTGGTACCTCACCGGCACCGACGAGCACGGTCAGAAGATCCTGCGCACCGCCGAGGCCAACGGCGTCACCCCGCAGGAGTGGTGCGACAAGCTGGTCGAGGAAGCCTGGAAACCGCTCTGGGAGCACCTGCGGATCGCCAACGACGACTTCATCCGCACCACCCAGGCCCGGCACACCGACCGGGTCCGGGAGTTCGTCCAGGACCTGTACGACAAGGGCGAGATCTACCGGGGCAGCTACACCGGCCCGTACTGCGTCGGCTGCGAGGAGTACAAGCTCCCCGGTGAACTGCTGCCCGGCGCCACCGAGACCGGGCCCGACGGAGAAGACGAGAAGCTCTGCCCCGTCCACAAGCGCCCCGTCGAGTGGCTGGAGGAGGAGAACTACTTCTTCCGGCTCTCCGCGTACGGCCCGAAGCTGCTGGAGTTCTACGCCGCCCACCCGGACTTCATCCAGCCCGCCTCCGCCCGCAACGAGGTGCTGCGCTTCGTCGAGCAGGACCTCAAGGACCTGTCGATCTCCCGCTCCACCTTCGACTGGGGCGTCCCGCTGCCCTGGGACGACAAGCACGTCCTGTACGTGTGGGTCGACGCCCTGCAGAACTACATCACCGCCGCCGGCTACGGCACCGACCCCGAGCGCTTCGCCCGGCTCTGGCCCGCCTCCGTGCACCTGGTCGGCAAGGACATCCTGCGCTTCCACGCCGTCATCTGGCCCGCCATGCTGATGGCCGCCGGACTGCCGCTGCCGCGCCGGGTGGTCGCCAACGGCTGGCTGATGGTCGGCGGCGAGAAGATGAGCAAGTCCAACCTGACCGGCATCGCGCCCACCGACCTGACCTCGCACTTCGGCGTCGACGCGTACCGCTACTACTTCCTGCGGGCCATCCCGTTCGGCACCGACGGGTCCTTCTCCTGGGAGGACTTCACCGCCCGCTACACCTCCGAACTCGCCAACGGCCTCGGCAACCTGGCCTCCCGGGTCGCCGCGATGGTCGGCAAGTACTTCGACGGCGCGCTCCCCGCCGCGACCGACCACGGCCCCGCCGAACAGGCCCTCGCCGACGCGCTGGTCAGGGCCACCGCCGAGGCCGACCGGAAGATCGGCGAGGAACTCGACTTCGCCGGCGGCATCGCCGCCGTCTTCGAGTTCGTCAAACTGGTCAACGGCTACCTCACCGAACAGGAGCCCTGGAAGGCCGCCAAGTCCCCCGACGGGCAGGACCGGCTCGCCACCGTCCTGTACACCGCCGCCGAGGCGCTGCGGGCCACCGCCGTCCTGCTCAACCCGCTGATGCCGGACTCCGCCGCCAAGCTCTGGGCCTCGCTCGGCGCCGAACCCGCGCTCGGCGCGCTCGCCGACCAGCCGATCGCCACCGTCGCCGACTGGGGCCGGCTGCCCGCCGGAGCCACCGTCACCAAGGGCGCGGTCCTCTTCCCCCGCCTCGAAGAGAAGGCTGCCGTCTGATGGCCGCGAGCAAGAGCAAGAAGGAACAGGACCGCACCCCGCCGCCGCTCCCCGAGCCGCTGGCCGTCCCGGTCGCCGACTCGCACACCCACCTCGACATGCAGTCCGGCACCCCCGCCGAGGGTCTGGCCCGGGCCGCCTCGGTCGGCGTCACCACCGTCGTCCAGGTCGGCTGCGACGTCCCCGGCTCGCAGTGGGCCGCCGACCTCGCCGCGCAGTTCGAGCAGGTGCACGCCGCCGTCGCCCTGCACCCCAACGAGGCCCCGCGGATCTTCCTCGGCGACCCCGACGGCTGGTCCGGGCAGCAGCGCAAGGCGGGCGGGCAGGACGCCCTCGACGCGGCCCTCGCCGAGATCGACCGCCTCGCCGCCCTCCCGCAGGTCCTCGCCGTCGGCGAGACCGGCCTCGACTACTTCCGCACCGGCCCCGAGGGCGTCGACCTGCAGAAGGAGTCCTTCCGCCGGCACATCGAGATCGCCAAGCGGCACGGCAAGGCCCTGGTCATCCACGACCGCGACGCCCACCAGGACGTCATCGACCTCCTGCTCGAAGAGGGCGCCCCCGAGCGCACCGTCTTCCACTGCTACTCCGGCGACGCCGCGATGGCCCGCACCTGCGCCGAGCACGGCTGGTACCTCTCCTTCGCCGGCCCCGTCACCTACAAGGCCAACCACGCCCTGCGCGAGGCCCTCACCGCCACCCCCCTCGACCGCGTCCTGGTCGAGACCGACGCCCCCTTCCTCACCCCGCACCCCTACCGCGGCCGCCCCAACGCCCCGTACCTGATCCCGGTCACGCTGCGCGCGATGGCCGACCACCTGGCGCTCGGCGAGGACGAGTTGGCGACGGCGATCGCCGCGAACACGGCCCGGGCCTTCGGCTACTGACCGCATCCCGGTGACGGGCTCTCTCGTTAGCATGGAGGCAGCGAGGAGGCTGAGATGACCGCCGAACCGATCGACTGGGTGTACCCGCCGGCCAGCGGCTGGACGTTCGACCAGGTCAATGAGCTCGATCTGCCGTTCAAGTGGGAACTGGTGGACGGAGCGATCGTGGTCAGGGGACAGACGCTTTGGTGGCACAACCGAGTGCGGGACCGTCTGCTCGTGCAACTGCTCGCGGCGAGCGACGAGCCCTACGACGCGAACGTGGAGCAGGCCGTCATGCTCGACGAGCACAACGTCGTGCTCCCCGACGTCATGGTGTTCGACGAAACGGGTCTGGAGGTCTCCGAGCTGGCGTGCACCCCGGTGGAGTCGGTGGTCCTGGCCGTCGAGGTGGTCTCTCCCGGTTCGAAGGTGGCCGACCGCTTCACCAAGCCCGGCCTGTACGCGGAGAAGGGCGTCCAGTCCTACTGGCGCGTCGAGCGCGGCGAGGACGACGTCCCCGTCGTGCACGAGTTCCGGCTCGACCCGGAGCAGGGCGTCTACTTCCCGGTCGCCGTGCACGAGGGGTCGCTCCGCACCGAGCTGCCGTTCCCCGTCGAGATCGATCTGAAGCGGCTCGTCAAGCGCTGACCCTTATCCTTGCCGGGTGAGCACCACCGAACCCACCTCCGACGGCCACCTGCTGGGCGCCGCCGACATCCGCGCGCTGGCCGAGGCGTTCGGCGTGAAGCCGACCAAGCAGCGCGGGCAGAACTTCGTCATCGACGGGAACACCGTGCGGCGGATCGTCCGGGCGGCGGAGGTGACGGAGCAGGACGCGGTGGTCGAGGTCGGGCCGGGGCTCGGGTCGCTGACGCTGGCGCTGCTGGAGGTGGCGCGGCACGTCACGGCGGTGGAGATCGACCCGGTGCTGGCGCGGCACCTGCCGGACACCGTCAAGGGGCGGACGCCCGCGAAGGCGGACAGCTTCGACCTGGTGCTGAGCGACGCGATGGAGGTCACCGAGCTGCCCGGCCCGCCGCCGACCGCGCTGGTCGCGAACCTCCCGTACAACGTGGCCGTCCCGGTGCTGCTGCACATGCTGGCGCAGTTCCCCAGCATCGAGCGCACCCTGGTGATGGTGCAGAGCGAGGTCGCCGACCGGCTCGCCGCCAAGCCCGGCAACAAGGTGTACGGCGTGCCCTCGGTGAAGGCCAACTGGTACGCGGAGGTGAAGCGCGCCGGGGCGATCGGGCGGAACGTGTTCTGGCCCGCGCCGAACGTCGACTCCGGCCTGGTCTCGCTGGTCCGCCGCGACCCGCCGGTCACCACCGCCACCCGCCGCGAGGTGTTCGCCGTGGTGGACGCCGCCTTCGCGCAGCGCCGCAAGACGCTGCGGGCCGCGCTGGCGGGCTGGGCCGGCTCGCCCGCCGCCGCCGAGGAGGCGCTGCGCGGCGCCGGCATCGACCACACGCTGCGCGGCGAGATGCTCACGGTGGAGCAGTTCGCCGCGATCGCCGAGCACAAGCCCGAGGCAGCGGAGGAACACTGAACATGGTCACGGTCCGGGTCCCCGCCAAGGTCAACGTCCAACTCGGCGTCGGCGGGGTCCGCCCCGACGGCTACCACGACCTGGCGAACGTCTTCTTCGCCGTCGCCCTCGGCGACCAGGTCACCGCCAGCCCCGGCCAGGGCGTCACGCTCAGCTGCGAGGGCCCCGACGCCGACGCCGTCCCGCTCGACGACGGCAACCTGGCCGCCCGCGCCGCCCGGCTGCTCGCCGCCCACCACGGCCTCGCCGACCCCGGCGTCCACCTGCACATCGACAAGGCCATCCCGGTGGCCGGCGGCATGGCCGGCGGCAGCGCGGACGGCGCCGCCGCGCTGCTCGCCTGCGACGCGCTGTGGGGCCTGGACACCCCGCTGCCCGTCCTGCTGGAACTCGCCGCCGAGCTCGGCTCCGACGTCCCGTTCGCGCTGCTCGGCGGCGTCGCGCTGGGCCGCGGCCGGGGCGAGCTGCTGGAGCCGCTGCCGGTGGCCGGCACCTTCCACTGGGTGTTCGCGGTCGCCGACGGCGGCCTGTCCACCCCGGCGGTCTTCCGCGAGTGCGACCGGCTGCGCGAGGAGTCCGGCCTCGGCTCCTCGCTCGCCGACGTCCCCACCCCCGACGCCGATCCCGCCCTGCTCACCGCCCTCGCCGAGGGCGACCCGGTCGCGCTGGCCGCCGCCCTCGCCAACGACCTGCAGGCCGCCGCCGTCTCGCTGCGCCCCGCCCTCGCCGACACCCTGCACGCCGGCACCGAGGCGGGCGCCCTGGCCGCCCTGGTCTCCGGCTCCGGCCCGACCTGCGCCTTCCTGGCCAAGGACGCCGACGCCGCCGCCCAGATCGCCGCCGCCCTGCGCGCCTCCGGCACCTGCCGGACCGCCCACGCCACCCACGGCCCGGTCCCGGGCGCGCGGGTGGTCGAGGTGGTCCACACCTCTGCTTGACCTGGAGCGCGCTCCGGGTTCCAGACTCGTGACCGCGGCCCGCACCGGGCGGGTCGCGGAAACGAGGGGAACCCGGATGCGCAAGCGCACCATCGGAACCGACCCGCGCACCCGCCGTGAGGTCAGCGTGCTCAGCCTCGGCGCGATGCTGTTCGGCACGCTCACCGACGAGGCCACCTCCTTCGCGGTGCTGGACCGCTACGTCGAGGCGGGCGGCACCTTCATCGACACCTCCAACAACTACGCGTACTGGCAGGACGGCGGCCAGGGCGGCATCAGCGAGAACGTGCTCGGCCGGTGGCGGGCCAGCCGCGGCATCACCGACGAGGTGGTGATCGCCACCAAGCTCGGCGCCCGCCCGAAGGCCCCCGGCACCGGGTTCGTCGAGAACGGCGAGGGCCTGTCGGCGGAGGTGATCCGGTCCTCCTCGGAGGCCAGCCGCAAGCGCCTGGGCGTCGACAAGCTCGACCTGCTGTACGCGCACATCGAGGACACCGAGGTGCCGCTCGCCGAGACGGTGCACGCCTTCGGCGAGCTGGTGCAGGAGGGGACGGTCGGGCTGCTCGGCGTCTCCAACCACTGGTCCTGGCGGGTCGAGCGGGCCCGCAACCTCGCCGCGCAGGCGGGGCTCCCCGGCTACGAGGTGCTCCAGTACGGCCACACCTACCTGCGCCGCCGCGCCGACCTGCCCGGTTTCCTCTCCGCCGACGGCGACCAGGCCGCGGTGCACGGCGACCTGATCTCCTACCTCAAGGAGAACCCGGAGCTGACCATGGTCGCCTACTCCCCGCTGCTCGGCGGCGGCTACGTCCGCCCCGACAAGCCGCTCGGCCCGTCCTTCGACCACGCCGGCACCCCCACCCGGCTCGCCGCCCTCGACACCGTGGCGAAGGAGACCGGCGCCACCCGCAACCAGGTCGTGCTGGCCTGGCTGCTCGGCGGCGAACTCCCGGTGATCCCGCTGGTCGGCGCCTCCTCGGTGGCCCAACTCGACGAGAGCCTGGCGGCGCTGGACCTGGAACTGACCGCCGAGCAGCGGACCCTGCTGGACGCCGCCCGCTAGGGCGGGGAGCACGGGCGGCCACGGCACTAGGCTGGAGGCTCGTTCCAGCCCCTTCCTCAGGAGTGCAGCTTCGTGGCCGTCAACCTCGCCACCATCGAGTCCGTCACCAAGGTGTACGGCACCAGGGCCCTGCTGGACGGGGTGAGCCTCGGCGTCAGCGAGGGCGACCGGATCGGCGTGGTGGGCCGCAACGGCGACGGCAAGACGACGCTGATCCGGATGCTGGCCAAGCTGGAGGAACCCGACACCGGCCGGATCACCCACTCCGGCGGGCTCCAGCTGGCGGTGCTGACCCAGCACGACTCGCTGGACCCGGAGGCCACCATCCGGCACGAGGTGATCGCCGGCCGGGCCGACCACGAGTGGCTCGGCGACGCCCGGATCCGCGACATCATCCAGGGCCTGTTCGGCGGCCTCGACCTGCCCGGCTTCCCGAACGGCCTGGACACCGTGATCGGCCCGCTCTCCGGCGGCGAGCGCCGCCGGATCGCGCTCGCCAAGCTGCTGCTCGGCGAGCCCGACCTGGTCGTGCTGGACGAGCCCACCAACCACCTCGACGTGGAGGGCATCGCCTGGCTGGCCAAGCACCTGCAGAACCGCCGCTCCGCGCTGGTCTGCGTCACCCACGACCGGTGGTTCCTGGACCAGGTCTGCACCCGGATGTGGGACGTCCAGCGCGGCGAGGTCCGCGAGTACGAGGGCGGCTACTCGGACTACGTGTTCGCCCGCGCCGAGCGCTCCCGGATCGAGGCCACCGAGGAGCAGAAGCGGCAGAACCTGGCCCGCAAGGAGCTGGCCTGGCTGCGCCGCGGCGCCCCCGCCCGCACCTCCAAGCCGCGCTACCGGATCGAGGCCGCGAACGCGCTGATCGCGGACGTCCCGGAGCCGCGCGACAAGTCCGAGCTGATGAAGTTCGCCAACGCCCGGCTCGGCCGCACCGTCTTCGACCTGGAGGACGTGACCGTCAAGGCGGGCGACAAGCTGCTGCTGGAGCGCCTCACCTGGCAGCTCGGCCCGGGCGACCGGATCGGCCTGCTCGGCGTCAACGGCGCGGGCAAGACCTCGCTGCTGCGGGCGATGCAGGCCGCGTACGCCACCGAGGGCGACGTGCAGCCGGCCGGCGGCGTGATCAAGGTCGGCAAGACCGTCCGCCTCGCGTACCTCTCCCAGGAGGTCGCCGAGCTGGACCCGGCCACCCGCGTCCTGCAGGCCGTCGAGCAGGTCCGCGGCCGGGTCGACCTGGGCAAGGGCCGGGAGATGAGCGCCGGGCAGCTGTGCGAGCAGTTCGGCTTCGGCAAGGACAAGCAGTGGACGCCGGTCGGCGACCTCTCCGGCGGCGAGCGGCGCCGGCTGCAGCTGCTGCGGCTGCTGATGGACGAGCCCAACGTGCTGTTCCTCGACGAGCCCACCAACGACCTCGACATCGAGACCCTCAACCAGCTGGAGGACGTGCTCGACGGCTGGCCCGGCTCGATGGTCGTGATCAGCCACGACCGGTTCTTCATCGAGCGCACCACCGACACCGCGTACGCGCTGCTCGGCGACCGCCGGATGCGGATGCTGCCGGGCGGCGTCGACGAGTACCTGGAGCGCCGCACCGCGATGGCGGAGGCCGCCGCGGCCGCCTCCGCCGCGCAGGTCCCGGCCGCCGCGGAGCCCTCCGGGCTGTCGGCGGGCGACCTGCGGGCGGCCAAGAAGGAGATGCAGAAGCTGGAGCGGCAGATCGCCAAGCTGGACGAGCAGGAGTCCAAGCTGCACACCCAACTGGCCGAGCACGCCGCCGACTTCTCCAAGGTCGCCGAGCTGGACGCGCAGCTGCGCAAGGTCCGCGAGGACAAGGAGGAGCTGGAGATGTCCTGGCTGGAGCTGGCCGAGCAGGTCTGATCCCGCCCGCCCGGGCCGTCAGCCGTCCAGCAGCAGGTCGAGCTCGTCGGCGGCCCGGGCCAGCGCGCTGCGGTCCGGGTCGTGCGGGGCGGTCGGCCGGGCGATCCGGCCGGTCGGCGGACGGTAGTCGCGGGCGGCGGCGGTGATCCGCTCCAGCGAGCGCAGCACCCGTCCGATCACCTCCGGCTCCGGCTGCCGCCCGCCGTAGCGCAGCTGCGCGGCGTACGCGGCGACCGCGCCGGACAGCCGCTCCAGCGCGGCGGTGGTCGGCATCCAGCGCTCGGCCAGCCGCCCGGCCGGCGGCGGCTCGGCCAGGCCCAGGTCCACCTGCCGCCGGGCGTCGGCCAGCGCCCGGTACGCGGTGCGCCGCAGCCACACCTCGGCGACCGGCGCGGACCGGCCCGCCACCACCGCCGTCAGGTAGCGCCGCAGGGCGCTCGCGGCGGTGACGATGCCCGGCTCGATCCGGTGCGGCGGCCGCTCCGGCCACAGCAGGTAGCCGAAGACCAGCACGATGGCACTGGCCAGCGCGGTGTCCAGCACCCGCGGCCAGAACTCGGCCGACCCGCTCTCCCCGCCGAGCTGCACCAGCAGCAGCGCCACCGGCGTCATCACGATGGTGTTCAGCCCGTAGTGGGCGGCCGTCGAGTACGGCAGCAGCGCCACGCACAGCGCGATGGCCAGGCTCAGCGCCCAGGGTTCGGTGGTCAGCGCCAGCAGCACCGCGGCGACCGCGATGCCCAGCACGGTGCCCAGCGCCCGGCTGACCGCCCGCTGGAACACCGAGCCCAGGTCCGGCTTCAGGACGAACGCCACCGTCATCGGCACCCAGTAACTGCGCTCCAGCGGAAGCAGGTTGACCGCCGCCTCGGCCACCGCCACGCACAGCGCCACCCGCAGCCCGTAGCGCACCGAGCCGCGCGACAGCAGCCGGGCCCGCAGCCGCCACGGGTCCGGCGGCGGCGGGGCGGCGGTGTCCAGCGGCGCCCAGCGGCCCGCGACGGTGTCGGCGGCGGCCCGCAGCGCGGTGTCGAACGCCGTCCGGGACGGGGTGTCCGGCCGCCAGTCCGGGTACGCCGGCTCCGGGCCGCCGGTGATCTGCGCGGCCAGCCGGGCCGGGAACGCCGCCAGCTCCGGCGGCACCGGGCGCCACGCCCACAGCAGCCCGGCCGCCGCCTCGGTCGCGCCCAGCGCGGCCTCGTACGAGCGGCGCAGCCGGTGCAGCCGCTCCGGCTCGCGGCGGCCCGGGCGGGGCGGCGGCAGCAGGTCCTGCATCTGGTTGAGCCGGCCGGTGAGCAGGCGGCGGGCGGCCGCGCCGTCCGGGGTGCCGAGGGCGGCCAGCAGGCCGCCCAGCGCCAGGTAGACGTCGGCGAGCGCCAGGGTGCGCGGGTCGGTGCGCACGTCGGCGCGGTAGCGCACCCCCATCAGCAGCACCAGCGCCGCCCCGCACGGCATCATCGCGGGCGCCGCCCACCACGGGTGCGGCAGCGCCATCCCGCCGCCCAGCGAGGCCGAGACCAGCAGCAGCATCCCGGCCGCCGAGCCGCGCGGACCGGTCGCCGACAGCGCCCCGCCCGCGAAGCCCACCAGGGTCAGCGCCGCCCCGATCTCCAGCCCGCCCGCGCCCCGGTACTGCAGCTCCGCCCCGATCAGCATCCCGGTCGTCGAGGCGGCCAGCGCCAGCGCGATCCGCGGCGCCCGCAGCCGCAGCGGCTCCACCCGGTCGTTCATCGTCGCGTGCATCGCCCCCAGCGCCGCGAACACCCCCAGCGCCAGCCGCCCGCACACCAGCCCCACCCCGAGCGGCACCGCCATCCCCACCGCGGCCCGCACCACCAGCACCCGCGGCACCACCGGCCTGGCCGGCCGCAGGGCCAGCGCCCACCAGGCGGAGGGACCACCGGGAGCACGGCCGCGGCCGGGGGCTGACACAGGATCACGCGCCTTCGCTGCAATGGTGTTCGCGGCTGCTGGGCGACATTGCACGGCAGATCGGGTCTTCTCGGGCAGTTTAGCCCTCCGACCTGGCCGAAGCCGATTTCCCATGGGGTCGGCGGAGCATGTAATGTTTCCCTCGTCGCAAGGGGAGCCGCGAGGCGCCCGGAGCAACAAGCCCCTATAGCTCAGTCGGTAGAGCGTCTCCATGGTAAGGAGAAGGTCTGCGGTTCGATTCCGCATGGGGGCTCAGATCGGGAAGGCCCCGCCGGAAGGCGGGGCCTTCCGCGTTTTCCGGGCCGCGCGGGGGTTCGCGCGGTTCCGCTTCCGGAGATCCTCTGGCGGGCCGGGCGATTGTGCGCTCTGATGGTGCGTCTGTCGGGCCGGGGAGTGGGGGCGGGATGAGCGCACGGCTCGTGGTGGTGGACGACCACCGGCTGATGGCCGAGGCGCTGGGGGCCGCCCTGCAGCAGCGCGGGCACCGGGTGCTGGGGATCGGGTCGCCGTGCGGGGCCGCCCTGGAGCTGGTCGCCGGGCGGCGACCGGAGGTGTGCCTGCTGGGGACGGGCGGCGGGGCGGAGGACCCGTTCGAGCCGTTGCGGCGGTTGCGGCGGGAGCGGCCGGAGATCGCGGTGGTGGTGCTGGGGCCGCTGGGCGCGCCGGGCCGGGTGGCGGCGGCGTTCGCGGCGGGGGCGGCGGGGTACGTGCGCAGCGACGAGCGGATCGAGGTGGTGGACCGGTCGATCGCGCGGGTCCGGGCGGGTGAGGTGGCGGTCGCGGTGGACGTGCTACGGGCCGCGTTCGAGCACCTGCTGTGGCCGGTGGCGGAACCGGACGACGAGGCGCTGCGGCTGCTGCGGCTGCTGACCCGGCGCGAGGTCCAGGTGCTGGCCCGGATCGCGGACGGCGAGGACACCGCGGCGATCGCCGCGGCGATGCGGATCGCCCCGTCGACGGCCCGCACGCACGTCCAGCGGGTGCTGACCAAGCTGGGGGCCCGCTCCCGGCTGGAGGCCGCCGCGCTGGCCGCCCGGACCGGGCTGCTGGACCAACTGGCCTGAACCGGCCGTTCAGACGGGTGCCATATGCTCCCGGGGGAGGAACACCCGAAAGTCGCGGAGGTCAGAGGGCATGAGCAAGTACCTGGTCACGGGCGGAGCCGGCTACGTCGGGAGCGTGGTGGCGGCGCACCTGTTGGAGGCGGGCCACTCGGTGACGGTGCTGG
>NZ_JBSGET010000009.1:0-90671 GCF_053603035.1 Kitasatospora sp. NPDC004272
CCTGCACAACCTCCTCCAGGCCGGGTGAGGCGGGCGACCGCCGAGCATCGACCCGCGCCCGAGACGCCCGAAGATCAATTACGGGACAGCCCTTACGCCGGTCCGGGCCACTGGAACGACCCGGACATGCTGGAGGTCGGCAACGGCTCCCTCAGCGACACCGAGAGCCGCACCGAATTCAGCCTCTGGGCCGAGATGGCCGCACCGCTGATCGCCGGCACCAACATCGCCTCGGCCGGCGCGAACACCCTCGCCACGCTCACCAACACCCGGGTGATCGCCGTGGACCAGGACCCGCTGGGCAAGCAGGGGACCATGGTCTCCTCCGGCAACGGCCTGGACGTGCTGGCCAAGCCGCTGGCCAACGGCGACGTCTCCGTGGTCCTGTTCAACGAGACCGGCTCGACCGCCGCCATCACCACCTCCGCCGCCGCGATCGGGAAGACCGGGGCCGCGAGCTACGGTCTCACCGACCTGTGGACCGGCGCGACCTCGACCACCACGGGCACCATCAGCGCCACCGTCCCGGCCCACGGCACCACCATGCTCCGGGTCAGCGGCGGCACCAGCGGCGGCACCGCCACCAGCGGACCGGTGCGCGCCGTGGGCGCGGGCAAGTGCCTGGACGTGCCGAACTCGACCACCACCTCGGGCACCCAGGTGCAGATCTGGGACTGCAACAACCAGGCCAACCAGCAGTGGACGCACACCGCCGCCAACCAGCTGACCGTCTCCCTGGGCGGCACACAGATGTGCCTCGACGCGTACGACAACCAGACCGCGCCCGGCACCAAGGCGATCATCTGGACCTGCAACAACCAGGCGAACCAGCAGTGGCGGGTGAACACCGACGGCACGATCACCAGCGTCCAGTCCGGACTCTGCCTCGACGTCACCGGCAGGTCCACCGCCAACGGCGCCCCGGTCGACCTGTGGACCTGCAACGGCCAGAGCAACCAGCAGTGGGCCCTGTGACGCCCCCGCGGCGGCCCGGCGCGCACCCCGGGCCCGCCGCCGTCCACCGCCCCCGCCCCCTCCACCGCCCCACGCCCATCCGACGAGCCGCAGGGAGCCCCCATGCGTGACAGCCGCCGCCCGGAACGACCGACACCCCCGCCCCGCGCCCGACTCCGCACGCTGGCACGCGCGTTCGCCACGGTCCTGCTGCTCGTCGGCACCGCGGTCGGCACCGGAGGACTCGCCGGTACCGCGCAGGCCGCCACCACCGGCCCCTGCGACCTCTACGCGGCGGGCGGCACGCCCTGCGTCGCCGCGCACTCCACCACCCGCGCCCTCTACGCGGCGTACGGCGGAGCGCTCTACCAGGTCCGCCGGGCCTCGGACGGCCGGACGCAGAACATCGCCCCCGTCGCCGCCGGGGGCGTCGCCAACGCGGCCGCCCAGGACGCCTTCTGCGCCGGTACCCCGTGCGTGGTCACGATCGTCTTCGACCAGTCCGGGCACGGGAACGACCTCGCCTACCAGGGCCCCGGCGGCGCCGGCGGCAGCGACACCCCGGCCAGCGCCACCAGCGAGGCCCTCGCCCTCGGCGGGGCCAAGGCGTACTCGCTCTACATCAACCCCGGCAACAGCTACTGGCACGACGGGTCCTCCTCCGGGATGCCGCTGGGCAGCGCCCCCCAGGGCGCGTACATGGTGACCAGCGGAACGCACGTCAACGGCGGCTGCTGCTTCGACTACGGGAACAGCGAGACGGACCGCAGGGCGGACGGCGCCGGAGCCATGAACGCCATCTACTTCGGGACGAGTTGCTGGTTCGGCGGCTGCTCCGGGACCGGCCCGTGGGTGCAGGCCGACCTGGAGTACGGCCTGTACTCCGGCGGCAGCCAGTCCTGGAACCAGAACCAGCGGGCCTTCACCAGCCGCTACGTCACCGCGATGCTGAAGAACAACGGCACCACCCGCTTCGCCCTGAAGGGAGGCGACGCCCAGTCCGGCGGGCTCACCACGCTCTGGAACGGCGCGCTCCCGCCCGGCTACAGCCCGATGAAGCAGCAGGGCGCCGTCATCCTCGGCAGCGGCGGCGACTGCTGCAACGGCAACACCAACCAGAGCCTGGGGACCTTCTACGAGGGCGCCGTCGTCAGCGGCTACCCGTCCGACGCCACGGACGACGCCGTCCAGGCCAACATCGCCGCGGCCGGCTACAGCACCGGCACCGGCAGCACGACCGGGCCGCTGCACGCCGTCGGCGCCGGGAAGTGCCTGGACGTCCCGGGCTCCAGCACCACCGGCGGCACCCGGACCCAGACCTACTCCTGCTCCGGCGGGGCGAACCAGACCTGGACCGCCACGCCCTCCGGCCAGCTGACGGTGTACTCCGGCAGCAGCCAACTGTGCCTGGACGCCGAGGCCAAGGGCACCGCCAACGGCACCAAGGCGATCGTCTGGCCCTGCAACGGGCAGCCCAACCAGCAGTGGGTCCGCAATGCCAACGGCACCGTCACCGGCGTCCAGTCGGGGCTCTGCCTGGACGTCAGCGGAGCGTCGACGGCGAACGGCGCCGCCGTCCAACTGTGGACCTGCAGCGGGCAGAGCAACCAGCAGTGGAAGCTCGGCTGAGCCCCTGAGGGCCGACCGGCCCCCGCCCGGGACCGCCCCGGGCGGGGGCCGCGGTCGACAACGGGCTGACGAACCGCCCGACCTCCGCGACGATCCGCCCCCGTGGTCCCGCGCACCGACCACGCCCACGCGGCCCGCCCGTTCGCCGACGGCGGGCCCCGGGGGCCGGGCACCGTCGAGCAGGGGGTACGCCACGGCCGGGGCGGCGGTGGCGGTGCCGGCGGGGAGCGCCGTGGTGACGGGCCGGGGTGGCAGTCATCCTGGACGGGCGGGGGGCCCGGGGGAATGCCCCTGCCGATCGATTGTGTGAATACCCGTCATCCGTCGGACGGACGGCCGGGCGTCCGCTCCCGGAGTTCGGCGCTGACCCGGGCGGCGGTCTCGCGCAGCCACTGGTGGGCGGCGTCCGGGGTGTGGATGGGGTGCCACCACAGGGCCTCGGTGAGCGGGACGGGGTCGAACGGGCAGGGCAGGGTGCGCACGCCGTCCTGCGGGCCGAGGAGGTGGGCGAGGCGTTCCTGGATCAGGGCGATCCGGCGGGTGCCGGCGACCATGGCGGGCAGCAGCTGGAAGGTCCCCACCGAGACCTCGACCCGCGGTTCGATGCCGAGCAGGGCGAGTTGCCGGGTGGCGGGGGCGTCGTGGGTGCGCTGGTAGACGGCCCAGGGGAGGCGGGCCAGGTCGTCCAGGGTCAAGGCGTCGGCGACCTCGGGGTGGTCGTCGGCGACCAGGCAGACCCAGCGGTCGGTGTACAGGTCGAGGGACGGGTAGCCGGTGATCACGCCGTGCGGCAGCAGCAGTCCGTCGGCGGCGCCGAGGAAGTCGGTGATCGAGTCGACCAGGGTGGGGCCGACCTGCTGGAAGCGCAGCCGGATGCCGGGGGCCTCGGCGTGCAGGACGCGGGCGAGGCGGGCGCCGAAGACGGCGGCGCCGTAGTCGGAGGAGAGCAGGGTGAACTCGCGTTCCGCGGTGGCGGGTTCGAAGGACGACTGGCAGGTGAAGACCCGTTCCAGCAGGTCGCAGGCGGGGCCGGTCATGGTGAGCAGCGCGGTGCCGAGCGGCGTGAGGGCGTAGCTGTTGCCGGACCGGGTGAGCAGCGGGTCGTCGAAGTGCTTGCGCAGCCGGGCCAGGGCGGCGCTCATGGCGGGCTGGCTGAGTCCGAGCCGCCGGCCGGCCCGGGTGACGTTGCGCTCCTCCAGCAGGGCGCGCAGCGCGGGGAGCAGGTTGAGGTCGAGGGTCGCGAGGTTCATCGAGGTCGGCTCGCTTATCCGTGTCGTGGATGATGGGTATCAATAGAATTGATTTCCATGATTGCCGTGCCGGGGCCACATTAGTCGCAACGCATCGAGAGGAAACCTCGTGGCAACACACGCGCAACTCCGCGGCCCCTTCGCACTCGGCACCTTCGCCGACGGCGACGGCGCGCCCTTCCCCGGCCTGGTGGCCGAGGGCCGGGTCCTGGACCTCCGCGGCCGCCCCGCGCTCGGCAGCCCCGCCACCACCCGCGACCTGCTGGAGCGCTGGGACGAGGCACTGCCCGTCCTGCACGACCTGGCGGCCCGCGCGGACGCCGCCTGGCGGCCCGTCGACGGCCTGCGCACCCTGGCCCCGGTCGAGCCCCGGCAGCTGCTGCAGTCCGGCGCCAACTACCGGCAGCACGTGATCGACCTGGCGATCGCGCACCGCCCCGCCGAGGACACCCGCCCGGTCGAGCAGGCCCGCGCCGAGATCGGCGCGATGATGGACCGGCGCGCCGCCGAGGACCAGCCGTACGTGTTCATCGGCCTGCCGTCCTCGATCACCGGCCCGTACGACGACGTCGTCCTCCCGCACTGGTGCACCAAGCCGGACTGGGAGTTGGAGCTCGCCGCCGTCATCGGCGCCCCCGCGTACCGGGTCACCCCCGAGCAGGCGCTCGCCCACGTCGCGGCCTACACCATCGCCAACGACCTGACGGCCCGGGAGCTGGTCTTCCGCCGCGACATGCCGGAGATCGGCACCGACTGGCTGCGCTGCAAGAACGCCCCCGGCTTCACCCCGCTCGGCCCCTACCTGGTGCCCGCCGCCTTCGTCGAGGACCCGTCCGACCTGCGGGTCACGCTGGAGCTGAACGGCGAGACGATGCAGGACGAGTCGACCGCCGACATGCTGTTCGACGTGGCGCGGATGGTCTCCTACGCCTCGCAGACCACCCGGCTGCTGCCCGGAGACGTGATCCTCACCGGCAGCCCGGCCGGCAACGGCATGCACTGGGGCCGCTTCCTCGCCGACGGCGACGTCATGGACGGCACCATCACCGGCCTCGGCGCCCAGCGCACCCGCTGCGTGAAGGAGCCGGCGTGAACGCCCCCGACCGCACCGACCCCGAGGGCGCGATAGCCGCCGCCGCGAAGGCGTACTCCAACTGGGGCCGCTGGGGCGCCGACGACCGCCTCGGCACCCTCAACTTCCTGGACGAGGCCAAGCGGCGGCAGGCGGCCGGGCTGATCCGGCAGGGCGTCAGCTTCTCGCTCTCCCAGCGCTTCGACATGGACGGCCCGCAGAAGGGCTGGCGCCGCCGCACCAACCCCGTGCACACCATGCTCGACACCGGCACCGACGCCGCCGCCGGACTCCAGGGCTTCCCGCACGGCATCGGCGGCGCGGACGACGTGATCGCCATGCCGCTGCAGTGCTCCACCCAGTGGGACGGCCTCGGCCACATCTTCGACCACGGCCGGGCGTGGAACGGCCGCGACGCCGCCACCACCGTCACCTCCGACGGCGACCGGATCACCGGCATCGAGCACATGGCCCACCAGATCGCCGGCCGCGGCGTCCTGCTCGACGTCGGCCGCGCGATCGGCGCCGACGGCGAACTGCCCGACGGCTTCGCGATCACCGAGGAGCACCTGCGCGCCACCATCGAGGCCCAGGGCCCGAGTTCGGCCGTCGGCCGCGGCGACATCGTGATCGTCCGCACCGGCCAGCTCAGCCGGGTGCGGCGCGAGGGCTGGGGCGAGTACGCGGGCGGACCGGCACCCGGCCTGTCCTTCACCACCGCCGGCTGGCTGCACGCCAGCGAGATCGCCGCGATCGCCACCGACACCTGGGGCTTCGAGGTCCGCCCCAACGAGTTCGACCACGCCTTCCAGCCGCTGCACCAGGTCGCCATCCCCAACATCGGCCTGCTGATCGGCGAGATGTGGGACCCGGACGCCCTCGCCGCGCACTGCGCCGCCGACGGCGGCTACGAGTTCTGGCTGACCGCCGCCCCGCTGCCGATCACCGGCGCGGTCGGCTCCCCGGTCAACCCGGTCGCCGTCAAGTAGTCCGCGCGACCACCCCGGACCGCCGGCCGGTCGAACGCCCGGACAGCCCTCGGCCGGCCGGTTCTCCCTCCCTTTTCCCTCCCGTCCGCCGCGTGACGAGGCGCGGCCCACCCGCCAGGGAGCAACCCCCATGACAACAACCAGTGTCCGATCCGTTCTGGTGATCGGCGGTGGCACCGCAGGCAACGGCCTCGCCGTCCTGCTGCGCCGGGCCGGGATCGACGTCGACCTGGTCGAGGCCAAGCCCGACTGGAACGTCTCCGGCTCCGGAATCACCTTGCAGGGCAACGCACTTCGCGCCCTGCGCGAGATCGGCGTCTGGGAGCGGGTCCGGGAGTCGGGCTTCGCGTTCGATTCCGTCGGCCTCACCGCCCCCGACGGCACCGTGCTGCACGTCGCCCGCGACGTGCGCACCGGCGGCGAGGACCTGCCCGCCACCGTCGGCATGCAGCGCCCGCAGTTGCAGCGCATCCTGATCGACGCGGTGAAGGCCACCGGCGCGAACGTCCGGCTCGGCACCACCGTCACCGCGCTGCGCGCCGACGCCGACGGCGTGGACGCCGAGTTCTCCGACGGCACTTCGGGCCGCTACGACCTGGTGGTCGGCGCGGACGGCATCTCCTCCGCGACCCGCGCCATGATCGGCATCGAGGAGCGCCCCGAACCCACCGGCATGGCGATCTGGCGCACCCCCGCCCCCCGCCCGGCCGGCGTCGAGCGCACCGACCTGACCTACGGCGGCGCCGCGTACATCGCCGGGTACTGCCCGACCGGGCCCGACACCGTCTACGCCTACCTGGTCGAACCCAAGCGCGACCGCGCCACCATCGACCCCGCCGGCTACGCCGAGGAGATGCGCCGGCTGGCGGCCGGGTACGGCGGCCACTGGGAGCAGATCGCCGCCTCCCTCACCGACCCGGCGCAGGTCAACTACACCTGGTTCGACCGGCACCTGGTCGAGGGCCCCTGGCACCGCGGCCGCGTCGTGCTGGTCGGCGACGCCGCGCACGCCTGCCCGCCCACCCTCGCCCAGGGCGCCGCGATGTCCCTGGAGGACGCCCTCGTCCTGGCCGAACTCCTCACCGGAGCCGAGAAGTTCAGCGAGCAACTGCTCATCGACTACCACGCCCGCCGCCTGCCGCGGGTCCGGATGGTGGTGGAGAACTCCTGCCGGCTGGGCCAGTGGCTGATGGACGGCGTCCGCGACGCAGACGTCCCCGGCCTGATGGCCCGCACCAGCGCCGTCCTGAAGGAACTCCCGTGACTCACCCGACCGTTGACGTCCACGCCCACCTGCTGCTGCCCGAGGTCGAGGCGCTCGTCGCCGGAGAGCCCGGCCTCGCCCACGCCAAGGCGCTGGACGCCCGCCGCAACGGCCCCCGGGCCCTCGCGGTCAGCGGCCCGATGGTCGCCGCCCGGATCCCGCTGCTCACCGACCCGGCCGCCCGGCTCGCCGCCATGGACGCCCAGGGCGTCGACGTGCAACTGGTCTCCCCGTCGCCCTCGCACTACCACTACTGGGCCGGCGAGGAGACGGCGCGCAAGGTCCGGGAGGCGGCGAACACCGCCACCGCCGCGCACTGCGCCGCCGCCCCGGACCGGCTGCGCGGCCTCGGACTCGTCCCGCTCCAGCACCCGCACCTCGCCGTCGAAGCCCTCGACCACGCGCTGTCCCTCGGCCTGCTCGGTGTCGAACTCTCCAGCCACGCACCCGGAGTGGAACTCTCCGACCCCGGGCTGGAGCCGCTGTGGGCCCGGGCCGCCGAGACCGGCGCGGTGCTGTTCCTGCACCCCTTCGGCTGCACCCTCGACGAGCGCCTCGACCGCTGGTACCTGTCCAACACCGTCGGCCAGCCCACCGAGAACGCCGTCGCCCTCTCCCACCTCGTCTTCTCCGGCGTCCTCGACCGCCACCCCGGCCTGAAGCTGATCGCCGCGCACGGCGGCGGCTACCTGCCCACCCACATCGGCCGCTCCGACCACGCCTGGCGGGCCCGCCCGGACGCCCGCGGCTGCGCGCACGAACCCAGCTCCTACCTGCGCCGGCTGTACTTCGACTCGCTGGTCCACGATCCGTACGTCCTGCGGGAGTTGATCCGCACGGCGGGCGCTGACAGGGTGCTGCTCGGCTCCGACTTCCCGTTCGACATGGGCACCGAGGACCCGCTCGCCGTCCTCGCCGAGGCCGGTCTGCCGCCCGCCGACCACGCCGCCGTCCGCGGCGCCAACGCCGCCGCCCTGCTGGGCCTCTGACCCCCCCGACGACGTTTCCCACCGAGGAGGACCACCCATGAACCGCCTGCTCACCCACCTGCGGCACGTCGACCTCGCCGTGCCCGACTTCGAGAAGCAGCTCGACTTCTACTCCGGCGTCTGGGGCCTGACCGAGACCGCCTCCGACCACGGGATCTCCTTCCTGGCCGCCGAGGGCTCCCCCGAGCAGTACGTGGTGCGCCTGCGCCGGGCGGAGGAGAAGCGCCTCGACCTGGTCTCCTACGGCGCCGCGAACCCCGCCGACGTCGACACCCTCGCCGAGCAACTGCTCTCCTCGGGCGTGCAGTTGATCACCCGCCCGGGCGCCGTCGACACCCCCGGCGGCGGCTACGGCTTCCGCTTCTTCGACTGCGACGGCCGCACGATCGAGGTCTCCGCCGACGTCGCCGCCCGCAAGCACCGCCGGATCGAGACCCAGGAGTCGATCCCCGTCCGGCTCTCCCACGTCGTCCTCAACTCGCCCGACCTGGACCGCACCCGGCTCTGGTACGAGCAGCACCTCGGCTTCCGGCTCTCCGACACGCTCTCCTCCCCGCACATGGGCGAGGTCATGCACTTCATGCGGATCAGCAACCAGCACCACTCGATGGCCCTCGCCAAGGGCCCGCACACCTCGCTGCACCACGTCTCGTTCGAACTGCGCGGCCTGGACGAGTACATGTACGGCACCGGGCGGGTGCTGCGGGCGGGCGTCCGCAAGATCTGGGGCCCCGGCCGGCACCTGGCGGGCAACAACACCTTCTCCTACTTCCTCGACCCGCACGGCAACACGGTCGAGTACACCACCGAGCTGGAGAACCTCGACGAGGACACCTGGCACCCGCACGTCTACGACTTCTCGCAGCCCGAGGTCACCGACCAGTGGGGCACCGCCAACCCGATGAGCGAGATCGTCGCCAAGGAGTCCTTCAACGACGTCGACCGCGGCGTCTTCGTCGCCCCGCCCGTGTGACCCGCTGAGACCACCCCACCAAGCCCCGGGGGCGCGGCACGGCACCCGTCCAGCCCTGACACCGCGCCGCGTCCCCGGCCCCAGTCCGAGGGAATCCCCCATGCGCTTCGCCACCTACGAGCACGAGGGCCGCCGCCACTGCGGCGCGCTCGCCGAGGACCGCCTGCACCCGCTGCCCGCCGGCACCGACCTGCTCGACCTGATCCGTTCCGGCACCGAGGCCCTGCACGCCGCCGGGCGGGCCGCGCTGGCCGGGCCGCCCGGACCCGCCGTCGGCGAGGTCCGGCTGCTGCCGCCGATCCAGCCGCCCACCGTCCGCGACTTCGTCGCCTTCGAGGAGCACGTCGAAGGCGTCCGCAAGAGCGTCAACGGCATCGCGGGCGTCCCCGACCAGTGGTACGCCGCACCGACGTTCTACTTCGGCAACCCCTACGCGGTGATCGGCGCCCACGACGGCGTGCCCGTGCCGCCCGGCTCGCAGGCCCTCGACTTCGAACTGGAGGTCGCCGCCGTCATCGGCCGCGAAGGCAGCGACCTGACGCCGGAGCGGGCCCGCGCGCACATCGTCGGCTACACGGTCTTCAACGACTGGTCGGCCCGCGACCTGCAGTCCGCCGAGATGCAGGTCGGCCTCGGCCCCTGCAAGGGCAAGGACACCGCCACCACCCTCGGCCCCTGGCTGGTCACCGCCGACGAACTCGAACCGTACCGGGACGAGGACGGCTTCCTGCGCCTCGCGCTGACCGCGAGCGTCAACGGCACGGTGGTGGGCACCGACCTGCTCTCCAACATGGGCTGGACCTTCGAGGACCTGGTCGCCTACGCCTCGCGCGGCACCGCCGTCCGCCCCGGCGACGTGCTCGGCTCCGGCACCATGGGCAACGGCGGCTGCCTGGCCGAACTCTGGGGCCTGAACGGCGCCCAGCAGCCCGCGCCGCTGAAGGTCGGCGACACCGTCACCCTCACCGTCGAAGGCATCGGCACCGTCGCCAACACCGTCGTCCCCGGCGTCGAACCGCAGCCGATCCCCGCCGCCCGCCCGCGCCCCCGGACCCGCCCGTGAGCGCCGCCACCCCGGCCGGACGGCCGGACGGAGGACCGGGCGGCCGGCTGGCCGGGAAGGTGGTCGTGGTCACCGGCGCCGCGCAGGGCCAGGGCGCGGCCGAGGTCCGCGCCCTGGCCGCGGCGGGCGCCGTCGTGGTCGCCACCGACGCCCGGCCCGCCGCCGGCTGCCGCCCGCTGGACGTCACCGACCCGGACGGCTGGGCCGCGCTCGCCGCCGAACTGCGCGCCGAGCACGGCGCGGTGCACGGCCTGGTCAACAACGCGGGCGTCACCTGGCGGGCCCGGCTCGGCGAGGTCACCGCCGCGGACTTCGCCCGGGTCCACGCCGTCAACGCCACCGGCCCGCTGCTCGGCACGCAGCACCTCGCCCCGCTGATGCCGCCCGGCTCCTCGATCGTCAACGTCGGCTCGGCGGCCGCGCTGACCGGGCACTACCCGGTCGCCTACACCGCCAGCAAGTGGGCGCTGCGCGGCCTGGCCAAGGCCGCCTGCGTGGAGCTCGGCCCGCGCGGCATCCGGGTGAACACCGTCCACCCCGGCTTCATCGAGACCGAGATGACCGCCACCGCCCCGGCCGCGTTCCGCGAGGCCAACCTGCGCGAGACCCCGCTGGGCCGCACCGGCACCGTCGACGAGGTCACCGGGCTGGTGGTCTTCCTGCTCTCCGACGACGCCTCCTTCATCACCGGCGCCGAGATCCCCGTCGACGGCGGCTACACCGCGCACGGCGGCGCCAAGTCGATCTCCGACGCGCTCCGCGCCTGAAATCCCCTCTGGTTCAAGGAAGTTGTGCATGAACAAGGTCAGTCCCAGCGCGGCCGCGGCGGTCGCCGACATCCCCGACGGCGCGTCGCTGGCCGTCGGCGGCTTCGGTCTCAGCGGCATCCCCTCCACCCTGATCCGGGCCCTGCACGAGCAGGGCGCCGGCGGGCTGCGGGTGGTGTCGAACAACTGCGGCGTCGACGGCGCGGGCCTGGGCCTACTGCTGTCCGCCGGCCGGATCGCCCGGGTCACCGGCTCCTACGTCGGCGAGAACAAGGAGTTCGCCCGGCAGTACCTCGGCGGCGAACTGGAGGTGGAACTCGTGCCGCAGGGCACCCTGGCCGAGCGGCTGCGGGCCGGCGGCTGCGGCATCCCCGCCTTCTACACCCCCGCGGGCGTGGGCACCCAGGTCGCCGACGGCGGCCTGCCCTGGCGCTACGCGGCGGACGGATCGGTCGCGCTGGCCTCCCCGCCCAAGGAGCAACGCGCCTTCGAAGGACGGGAGTTCGTCCTGGAGCACGGCATCACCACCGACTACGCGCTGATCCGCGCGGCCCGCGGCGACCGGCACGGCAACCTGGTCTTCCACCGGGCCGCCCGCAACTTCAACCCGCTGGCCGCGATGGCCGGCCGGATCGCGATCGCCGAGGTGGAGGAACTCGTCGGGCCGGGGGAGCTGGACCCGGACGAGGTCCACCTGCCCGGCGTGTTCGTCCAGCGCGTCGTCGCGCTCACCCCCGCCCAGGCCGCCGACAAGGCGATCGAGAAGAGGACGGTGCGTCCCTGATGCCCTGGACCCGCCCGCAGATGGCGGCCCGCGCCGCCCGCGAACTCACCCCCGGCAGCTACGTCAACCTCGGCATCGGCCTGCCCACGCTGATCCCCGACCACCTGCCGCCCGGCGTCGACGTCGTCCTGCAGTCCGAGAACGGCATCCTCGGCACCGGGCCCTACCCGGCCGAGCCGGACGTCGACCCGGACCTGATCAACGCCGGCAAGGAGACCGTCACCGTGCTGCCGGGCGCGTCGTTCTTCGACTCCGCGCTCTCCTTCGGCATGATCCGCGGCGGCCACATCGACACCGCCGTGCTCGGCGCCATGCAGGTCTCCGCGCGCGGCGACCTGGCCAACTGGATGATCCCCGGCGCCGTGGTCAAGGGCATGGGCGGCGCGATGGACCTGGTCCACGGCGCCCGCCGGGTCATCGCGCTGACCGAGCACACCGCCAAGGACGGCACCCCCAAGCTCGTCGACACCTGCACCCTGCCCCTCACCGGCCGCGCCTGCGTCCACCGGATCGTCACCGACCTCGCTGTCCTCGACGTCACCCCCGACGGCCTGGCCCTGGTCGAGACCGCCCCCGGCACCGGCGTGGAGCAGGTGCTCGCCGCGACCGGCGCACCGGTCCTCGTCCGGGTCTGACGGGGCTGACGGGACTGACGGGACTGACGGGACTGACCGAACGGAACTGCCCCGGACGTTCGCCGAGCGGCGTCGTCCGGGGCAGCGGGTTCTCGGGGAGCGGGTTCTCGGGCGCGGTGGTGTCAGGCGGTCGCGGGTTCGGCGGACCGGTGGGGCGCGGGGACGCCGGGTTCGGCGGTGCTGACGCGGTGGGTGCCGGGGCCCAGCAGGCGGTGCGGGCGGTCGGGGAGTTCCAGGACGGCTTGGCAGCCCGGGGGGACGGTCAGTTCGGCGGTCAGGACCCCGTCGGCGAGCTGCCAGGAGATCGCGGCGGTGCCGTAGGGGGTCTCGTGGCGGGCTTTCGCCCAGGTGAGGCCGCCGCCGGGGCGGGGGGCGAAGCGAATGGTGCGGTAGCCGGGAGAGAACGCCTCCAGACCGGCGACGGTGCGGTGGAGCCAGTCGGCGACCGCGCCGAGCGCGTAGTGGTTGAAGGAGGTCATGCCGCCGGGGTTGAGGGTGCCGTCGGGGCGCAGGCTGTCCCAGCGTTCCCAGATCGTGGTGGCGCCCTGGGTGACGGGGTAGAGCCAGGACGGGCACTCGGTCTGCAGCAGCAGCCGGTAGGCGTCGTCGAGGTGGCCGGCGTCGGTGAGGGCGTCGCAGATCAGCGGGGTGCCGACGAAGCCGGTGGCGATCGTGTGGCCGCCCGCGCGGACCAGTTCGGCCAGCCGGTCGCCGGCCCGGCGGCGGGCGGCGGGTTCGCTGATGAGGTTGAAGCGCAGGGCGACGGCGTAGGCGGTGGGGCTGTCGGAGGTCAGCAGGCCGTCCGGGGTGCCCCAGCGCTGCCGGAACGCGGCGGCGACCTGCTTGGCCAGCAGGCCGTAGCGGTGGGCGTCGGCGTGCTCGCCGATCACCCGGGCGGTGCGCGCCAGCTGCCGGGCGGAGTGCGCGAAATAGGCGGTGGCGATCAGGTACGGGTCGGTGCGGCCCGCGCCGGGGTCCTCGGGCGGGGCGGCCGGGTCGAGCCAGTCGCCGAGCTGGAAGCCGGTGTCCCAGAGCCGGGTGGGCCCGGCGAGCCGGTCGACCAGGTCGACCCAGCGGCGGCCGGTGGTGTAGTGGCGGCGCAGCAGCTCGGGGTCGTCGAAGCGCCGGTGCAGCAGCCAGGGGGTGAGGGTGGCGGCGTCGCCCCAGACGGCGCCGGGCTGGATCGGCGTCCAGGCGGGCTCACCGGGGATGACCGGCACGTACCAGGGGATCGTGCCGTCGGGCAGCTGCTCGACGCCCACGTCGGTGAGCCAGGAGTCGAGCATGCCCGCGCAGTCGTACAGGAAAGCCGCGGTGGGGGCGAAGACCTGCAGGTCGCCGGTCCAGCCGAGGCGTTCGTCGCGGGCGGGGCAGTCGGTGGGGATGTCGACGAAGTTGCCGCGCATGCTCCACACGACGTTCTCGTGCAGGCGGTTGACCAGCGGGTCGCTGCACTCGAACCAGCCGGTGCGGCGCAGGTCGGTGTGGTGGACGCGGGCGGTGACGTCGGCGGGGTCGAGGTCGCCGGGCCAGCCGGTGATCTCGGCGTAGCGGAAGCCGTGCAGGGTGAAGCGCGGCTCCCAGGTCTGCGGGCCGCCGGCCAGGATGAGGGTGTCGACGGAGCGGGCCTCGCGCAGCGGGCGGACGGCGAGTTCGCCGCCGTCCAGGACTTCGGCGTGCCGCAGGACGACCTCGGCGCCGGCCGGGCCGTCGACGGTGATCCGCAGCCGGCCGACCAGGTTCTGGCCGAAGTCGAGCAGGTGGCGGCCGTCGGGGCGGCGGGTCACCGAGACGGGGGCGACCTCGGCGGTGCGGCGCACCGGCGGGCCCTGCGGGGCGACCAGGGTGCGCGGGTCGCGGGTGCGGACGGCGACCGGCGTCCAGCCGTCGGCGGCGGCCCGCGGGGTCGACCACAGCGGGTCGTCGAGGCGGGAGTCGTGCGTCTCGCCCTCGTACAGGCCGCTGAACAGGATCGGGCTGGGGGCGGCCGTCCAGCCGGGGCCGGTGGCGACGGTGGTGCGGGTGCCGTCGGGGTGGGTGATCTCCAGTTGGGCGATCAGCGACTGGTCGGTGCCGTAGATGTTGCGGGTGCCGCCGTCGAAGCCGTACTTGCCGCGGTACCAGCCGTCGCCGAGCCAGGCGCCGATCGCGTTGGCGCCGGGCACCAGGTGCGCGGTGACGTCGTGGGTGCGGTAGCGCAGGCGTTCGGGGTAGACCGTCCAGCCGGGGGCGAGCGCCTCGTCGCCGACCCGGCGGCCGTTGATCTCGGCCTCGTACAGGCCGTGCGCGGTGACGTACAGGCGGGCGCGCTCGACGGGCTTGTCCAGGTGGAAGCCGGTGCGGACCCGCGCGGGGCGGCGTTCGGCGTCGGGGTCCTCGGGCCAGGCGGCGCCGACCGGGACGGCGCTCCAGTCGGTGGGGGAGAGCAGTCCGGCTTCGACGGCGGCGGGCGCGCTCCAGGCGGAGGGGCCCTCGCCGTCGGCCCAGACGCGGACGCGGACGGTGGCGCGTTCGCGGGAGGCGAGCGGCGCGGCGGGCCAGGGCACCAGGCGGTGGTCGGCGCCGGGCAGCGGGCCGGTGGTGGTGCGGCGGCCGTCGCGTTCGACCTCGACCTCGTAGGCGTCCTGGGCGCGGGTGCCGGCGGGCAGGGTCCAGGACAGGCGGGGGGCGGCGACGCCGGTGCCGAGGCCGTCCGGCAGGTGTTCGAACGTCACCGGGGCGGGCGGGAGGAGCATGGGGACCTTCCGGGGTGTGGGTGGTGCGGGGCGGCGGGGGCGGGGGCGTCAGCCCTTGACCGCGCCTCCGGTGAGGCCCTTCATGACCTTCTGGTTGAGGAAGAGGTAGATCGCCAGCGTGCCGAAGACGTTGAGGCAGATCGCGGCGAACAGCGGGCCGTACTGGGTGGCGCCGAAGTCGCCGGTGAAGTTCAGCAGGCCGACCTGGACGGTGCGCAGGTCCTGGCTGTTGGTGAAGGTCAGGGCGACCAGCAGGTCGTTCCAGATGAAGAAGAACTGCACCAGGCCGACGGTGAGGATCGCGTTGCGCACCATGGGCAGGCTGATCGTCCAGAACATGCGCAGGATCCCGGCGCCGTCGATGGTGGCGGCCTCGAAGAGCTCGCGGGGCACGCTCTTGTAGTAGGTGGCCATCATGAAGACGGTCAGCGGCAGGCCGGTGCCGGTGTAGGTGAGGATCAGCGGCCACAGCGTGCCGGACAGGCCGGTGCGGAAGTACACGGTGAACAGCGGCAGCAGGATCATCTGCGAGGGCACCATGACGCCGGCCAGGAAGACCAGCAGGGTCAGGCTCCGGCCCTTCCACACCATGATCTGCAGCGCGAAGCCCGCGGCCGCGCCCATCAGCAGGACCAGCGCGAGCGAGGGGACGACGGCCAGCAGGCTGTTGCGCAGGTACAGGCCGATGTGGCCGGTGGTCCACGCCTCGGTGTAGTTGCCCCACTCCCAGTGGGTGGGCAGGCTCCAGGTGGAGTGGTCGAGGTAGTCGTTGTTGGACTTCACCGAGGTGAGGAACATCCACAGCAGCGGGTAGACCTCGACGACCACCAGCAGGGCGATCAGGATCTTGGCCCACAGGCCGCGCAGCGGGCGGCGGCGGCGCGGGGCGGCCTTGCGGACGGCGCGGGCGGGTGCGGTGCGCAGCGGCGTGTCGACGGACATGGCGGCTCAGCCCTTCGTGAGATCGCGCCGCGAGACGCGGAAGACGACCAGCGTCACCAGCAGGCACAGCACCGTCAGCAGGACCGCGATGGTGCTGCCGTAGCCGTACTCGCCGTAGGTGAAGGACGTCTGGAACATGGAGAGGGTCAGGGGAGTGGTGCCGCTGCCGGGGCCGCCGTTGGTGAGCGCGACGATCGAGTCGAACACCTTGAGGGTGCCGTTGATGCTGAAGATCGCCGAGGACATCAGGACCGGGAAGGACAGCGGCAGCACGATGTGGCGGATCAGCCGCAGGCCGGAGGCGCCGTCCAGGCGGGCCGATTCCAGGACCTCGTCGGGGATGTCCACCAGGCCGGCGAAGAGCAGGACCGCGTAGAAGCCCATCGAGCGCCAGACGTCCATCAGGATCAGCACCCAGAACGAGCTGCCGGCGCTGCCGAACCAGTCCACCGAGTGCAGGCCGACCAGCTCCAGCAGGGAGTTGACCGGGCCGGTCTGCGGGGCGACCTGGAAGAGCTTCTGGAACAGCAGGCCGACCGCGACGGTCGGCAGCACCACGGGGAAGAACACCAGGGTGCGCACCAGCGCGGAGGCCTTCTTCAGGTAGAAGGTGTACAGCAGGGCCAGCGCGTACCCGGCCGCGACCTGGCCGACGGTGACGACGGCCGCGTACTTGACGGTGAACCAGAGGGCGTCGTGGACGGCCGGGTCGTCGGCGAGGCGCTGGAAGTTGGCGAGGCCGGCCCAGCTGAACCCCGTGATGCTGTTGCCCTTGGTGAAGGAGTACCCCAGCGACCAGCCGATGGGGACGAGCATGACGAGGGTGTACACCAGCAGGGCGGGGCCCAACAGGATCGCGACTGCCCTGCGGTCACCGAGTACGCGGTGCATTGGACGTGTCCTTCGTTGTCGTGGAGGGAGCGGTTGCGGCACGCGGCCGGGCGGGTGGCGGGGGGGGGGGGGGGGGGGCGCCCCCCCCCCCCCCCCCCGCCACCGGATCGGGTGCCTTACTGGGCCAGGGCGTCCTGGACCAGCTGCATGAACTTCTCCGGGCTGATCGCGCCGGTCACCAGGGGAGCGGCGTTCTGCTGGCTGACGGTGGTGGCCTTGGTGCTGAACAGCGCCTCGAACCACAGCACGCTCTCCTTGGAGGCGCCGATGGTGTCGCGGATCTGGCCGGTGACGGCGTTGGCGTTCTCCACCGGGGTGTTCACCTTGAAACCGGAGATGGTGCCCTGGTCCTTGAGCGCGACGCTGCCGTAGTTCTGCGCGATGCACTTCACCCAGTCGCCGGTCTTCGCGTCGAAGCTCTTGGCGTTCATCGCGACCGGCAGGCCCACGTTGGAGGGGTACTGGTCGATGGAGCCCTTGCCGCCGGCGACCGCGGGGAACGGCATGAAGCCGACGTTCTCCGCGCCCAGGGTGTCCTGCTCGGCGTCGGCGATGTTGGCCAGCGCCCAGCTGCCCATGTAGAACATCGCGGCCTTGCCGCCCAGGAACTGGTTCATCGCGGTGTCGTAGTCGATGGAGCCGACGCCCTGCCCGAAGTAGCCCTTCCTGCCGAGCTCGGCGACCTGCTGGGCGGCCTTGACGTACTCGGGGTCGGTCAGCTTCGCGGTGCCGTTGGCGATCGCGTTCATCGCGCCCGGGCCCAGGCTGCGGTACAGGTAGCCGCTGACCAGGCGGGTGAGCGGCCAGCCCTGCTGGCCGGAGGCGGCGAAGGGCTGCACGCCCGCGCCCTGCAGCTTGGCGGCCGCGGCTACCAGTTCGTCCCACGTCCCGGGGACGGCGATGCCGTTGGCCTCGAAGACCTTCTTGTTGTAGAAGATGCCCTCGATGTTGTACTCGTACGGCAGCACGGCGAGGTTGTTCTGGTAGAGCGCCTTGATGGTGGAGACCGCGGCGGGCTGCAGCTGGTCGAAGACGCCGAGCTTGGTGAGCTCGTCCTCCAGGTTGGCGACGTTGCCCGCGGTGAAGAGCTGGGTGGTCAGCGCCGGGGCGTTGCCGGCCGCGAACTGGACCGGCAGGGCGTTCTGGCCCGCCAGCAGCTGCAGCTTCTGGTCCAGGCCGGACTGCGGGACGGTGTCGACCTTCAGCGGCAGCGCCTTGTTCTGGTCGGTGCAGGAGGTCGTCGACAGCGTGGTCAGCGTCTTCTTGATGGTGGTGTTCTCGGTGACCGACAGGTAGTCGAAGTTCTTCGGGGAGGCGCTCGCGCCCGTCCCGCCGCCGCCGCACGCGGAGGCGAGCAGCACCACGGCTGCGGCGGCGGCCGTGCAGCCGACGAGGCGGGTTCTGCCGGTGCGGGTGGGGTTGATGGTCACGGCTGTGCTCCTGGCGTCATTGAGCGGAGGCAGAGGTGGGGGGATCGCTGAACCGGGGAACGCGGGGCACTCCCGGAAGACGGGGCCCGACTTTGTAGAACGTTCTCCACGATGAGGTCCACAGTGCCCCCGAGGGCGAGCCATCGTCAAGACACGGGGACGTAACGAGCCGGTCACCAGGGCGGTTCGGCTGGTCCTGGCCGGGAAAGATCGTGTAGAACGTTGCGCAACGGTGACTTTCACGACCGTGACTTCTGAGATCGTGACTCTTGAGAAAGTGGGCCATGGAGCCGACGAAACGCCCCAAGCGCGTCACCATCACCGACGTCGCCGCCCGCGCCGGCGTCTCGACCGCGGCCGTCTCCAAGGTGCTCCGCAACGCCTACGGCGTCAGCCCCGCCATGCAGGAGCGGGTGCGCGCCGCGATGGCCGAGCTGGACTACCGCCCGCACGCCGCCGCGCGCGGGATGCGGGGGCGGACCTACACGATAGGAGTGCTGCTCGACAGCCTCCGCAACACCTTCTTCGCCGACATCCTCGACGGCGTCCAGCAGCAACTGCGCGGCAGCGACTACACGGTGCTGATCGGCGCGGCGGGCTTCGGCGCGGCCGAACAGGCGCGCACCGTCCAGTCGATGGTGGACCGCCAGATGGACGGCCTGATCCTGATCGCCCCCGGCACCAGCCGCGCCGAGGTGCTCGCCACCGCCGAGACCCTGCCCACCGTGGTGATCGGCCACCACGACACCGCCGCCGTGCACGACTCGGTCGTCGACGCCGACGACCAGGGCGCGGCGCTGGTCGTCGACCACCTCGCCGCCCTCGGCCACCGCCGGATCGCCCTGCTCGCCGCCCCCGGCCTCAAGGGCAGCCAGTGGAAGCTCACCCCCGAAGCGGTGCTCGCCAAGGGCTACAGCGCCGCGATGAAGCGCCACGGCCTCGCTCCGCAGGCCCTCGCCGCCGCCTACTCCGAGGAGGGCGGCTACGAGGCGGGCAAGCGGCTGCTGGGCGCCGCCGACCGGCCCACCGCCATCATGGCCGGCGCGGACGTCGCCGCCCTCGGCGTCTACCGGGCCGCCGCCGAACTGGGGCTGGACATCCCCGGCGACCTCTCGCTGGTCGGCTACAACAACACCGCGGTCGCCGCCCTCGCGCCCGTCCAGCTCACCAGCGTCGACCAGGCCGGCACCACCATGGGCGCCACCGCCGCCCGGATGCTCCTCGAACGGGTCGAGGGCCGCCGCACCCGGGCCATGCAGACCGCCATGACCCCCCGGCTCGTCGTGCGCTCCAGCACCGCCGCGCCGCACGCCGACTGAGCCGCGTCCATCGAAGCCCGCCGTTGAATGGATTCAACGGCGGAACCCTCAGGCCGTCCGCGGGGCCGACAGCGTGGAGCCGCGCACCACCAGCTCCGGCTCGAAGACCACCTGCCGGTGCCGGTGCGCGCCGCCGCCGGTCTCCTGTGCGAGCAACTCCACCGCCGTGCGCCCCATCGCCTCGGCGGGCTGGCGCACCGAGGTCAGCGGCACCGCCGCCGCGGCGGCGAACTCGATGTCGTCGTAGCCGACGATCGCCAGGTCATCGGGCACTCGCAGGCCCGCCGCGAACGCGGCCTGCAGCACACCCAGCGCCAGCAGGTCGTTGGCGCAGAACACGGCGGTCGGCCGCGGCAGCATGCCCAGCAGCCGGGCGCCCGCGTCCCGGCCCGCGGCGACGTCGAGGCCGTTGACTTCCAGGTCGAGCAGCTCGGCGCCGGAGCCCGCCAGCGCGGCCAGCGCGCCCGAGCGCCGGTCGGCGACCTGCTGGAGGCGGTGGCGGCCGCCCGCGAACGCGATCCGCCGGTGCCCGGCCGCGAGCAGGTGCGCGGCCGCCAGCGAGCCGCCCTGGACGTCGTCCACCGACACCGAGCAGGCGTCGATCCCCGGGGCGAGCCGGTCGACCAGCACGAACGGCACGTCGTGGCGCCGCAGCGCCGCCGCCCCCGAACCCTCCGCGTCGGCCGGCGTCAGCAGCACCCCGCGCACCCGCTGCTCGGCGAACAGCGCCAGGTAGTCCGCCTCGTCGGCCGGCCGCTGCGCGCTGTTGCAGACCATCACGCCCAGGCCCTGGGCCCGCGCCGCCCGCTCCGCGCCCCGGGCCACCGAGACGAAGAACGGGTTGCCCAGGTCGAGGACCAGCAGGCCGATGATCCGGCTGCTCCCCGAGCGCAGCTGGCGCGCCGACTCGCTGCGCACGTAGCCGAGCCGGTCGATCGCGGCCTGGACCCGGGCCCGGGTCTCCTCGCCGACCACCTCCGGCCGGTTGATCACGTTGGAGACCGTGCCCACCGACACCCCGGCCGCCCGGGCCACGTCCTTGATCCCTGCCGTGCTGCCCATGCCCGTGCCCGTCTCCGTTCCGGATTGAAAAGTTTCACCGAGGTGATCGCTGGACGGTCGCCAGATTACGGCAGTGGCTTGACGGTTCCGCGTCGTTCGACCTACGGTCTGGTTGAAACGATTCAAACCGAATGATCCAAGAGGTGCTCCGGTGACCGACCGATCTGCCGTGCAGGACGCCCTCCGGGCCCAGCGCATCGAGACCCCCTCGTGGGGCTACGGGAACTCGGGCACCCGCTTCAAGGTCTTCGCCCAGCCCGGCGTGCCGCGCGACCCGTACGAGAAGCTCGCCGACGCCGCCCAGGTGCACGCCGCCACCGGCGCCGCCCCGAAGGTCTCGCTGCACATCCCCTGGGACAGGGTCGAGGACTACGCCGCGCTGTCCGCCCACGCCCGCGGCCTCGGCCTGGAGATCGGCGCGATCAACGCCAACGTCTTCCAGGACGACGACTACAGGCTCGGCTCGGTCACCAACCCGGATGCGCGGGTGCGCCGCAAGGCGGTCGACCACCTGCTGGAGTGCGTCGACATCATGGACGCCACCGGCTCGACGGACCTCAAGCTGTGGTTCTCCGACGGCACCAACTACCCCGGCCAGGACGACACTTCGGCCCGCCAGGGCCGACTGGCCGACGCGCTCGCCGAGGTGTACGAGCGGCTCGGCGACGACCAGCGGATCCTGCTGGAGTACAAGCTGTTCGAGCCCGCGTTCTACACGATGGACGTCCCGGACTGGGGCACCGCGTACGCGCACTGCCTGCGGCTGGGCCCGAAGGCCACCGTCGTGGTCGACACCGGCCACCACGCGCCCGGCACCAACATCGAGTTCATCGTCGCGTTCCTGCTGCGCGAGGGGAAGCTCGGCGGCTTCGACTTCAACTCCCGCTTCTACGCGGACGACGACCTGATGGCCGGCGCGGCCGACCCGTTCCAGCTGTTCCGGATCATGCACGAGGTCGTCAAGAACGGCGGCCTCGCGCCGGAGACCGGCGTGGCGTTCATGCTCGACCAGTGCCACAACATCGAGGCGAAGATCCCCGCGGTGATCCGCTCGGTGATGAACGTCCAGGAGGCCACCGCCAAGGCCCTGCTGGTGGACACCGGCGCCCTGACGGCCGCTCAGGACGCGGGTGACGTGCTCGCCGCCAACGAGGTGCTGATGGACGCCTACAGCACCGACGTCCGCCCGCTGCTGGCCGAGGTCCGCGCCGAGGCCGGACTCGACCCGAACCCGCTGGCCGCCTACCGCGCCACCGGCTGGGCCGACAAGATCGCCGCCGACCGCGTCGGCGGCCACCAGGCCGGCTGGGGCGCCTGACCCACCGGCAGCGCGGGCCGGTCCGCATCGGCGCAACCACGGACCGGCCCGCACACCCCGTGAGCGCCACCGCCCCTCCGTCCAGACGTAAGGAAACCCCTCCCGCCATGGCCCTGCACCCCGAAGTCGCCGCCCTCCTGGCCCGCTCCAACCGGCTCGGCGCCGATGCGCGCAACACCAACTACGCCGGCGGCAACACCTCCGCCAAGGGCACCGACACCGACCCCGCCACCGGCCGCGACGTCGAACTGCTCTGGGTCAAGGGCTCCGGCGGCGACCTGGGCACCCTCACCGCCTCCGGCCTGGCGGCGCTGCGCCTGGACCGGCTGCGCTCCCTGGTCGACGTCTACCCCGGGGTGGAGCGCGAGGACGAGATGGTCGCCGCGTTCGACTACTGCCTGCACGGGCGCGGCGGCGCCGCCCCGTCCATCGACACCGCCATGCACGGCCTGGTCGACGCCGCGCACGTCGACCACCTGCACCCCGACTCCGGCATCGCGCTGGCCTGCGCCGCCGACGGCGAGAAGCTCACCGCCGAGTGCTTCGGCGACAAGGTGGTGTGGGTGCCCTGGCGCCGCCCCGGCTTCCAGCTCGGCCTGGACATCGCCGAGATCAAGCGCGACAACCCGCAGGCGATCGGCTGCATCCTCGGCGGCCACGGCATCACCGCCTGGGGCGAGAGCAGCGAGGAGTGCGAGGCCAACGCGCTGCACATCATCCGCACCGCCGAAGCCTTCCTCGCCGAGCGCGGCAAGCCGGAGCCGTTCGGCCCGCTCCTGGACGGGTACGGGCCGCTGCCGCAGGCCGAGCGGCGCGAGCGGGCCGCCGCGCTGGCGCCGCTGATCCGCGGCCTGGCCTCCACCGACCACCCGCAGGTCGGCCACTTCACCGACACCGCCGAGGTGCTGGACTTCCTGGCCCGCGCCGAGCACCCGCGGCTGGCCGCGCTCGGCACCTCCTGCCCCGACCACTTCCTGCGCACCAAGGTCGCCCCGCTGGTCCTCGACCTGCCCGCCACCGCCACCCCGCAGGAGGCGGCCGCGCGCCTGCGCGAGCTGCACCAGAACTACCGCACGGACTACCGCGCCTACTACGACCGGCACGCCGGCGCCGACTCCCCGGCGATCCGCGGCGCCGACCCGGCGATCGTCCTCGTCCCCGGCGTGGGCATGTTCTCCTTCGGCAAGGACAAGCAGACCGCCCGGGTGGCCGGGGAGTTCTACCTCAACGCGATCAACGTGATGCGCGGCGCCGAAGCCGTCTCCCGCTACGCCCCCATCGAGGAGGCGGAGAAGTTCCGCATCGAGTACTGGGCGCTGGAGGAGGCCAAGCTGCAGCGGATGCCCGCCCCCAAGCCGCTGGCCACCCGGGTCGCGCTGGTCACCGGCGCCGGCTCCGGCATCGGGAAGGCGATCACCGAGCGGCTGGTCGCCGAGGGCGCCTGCGTGGTGGTCGCCGACCTGAACGCCGAGAACGCGGCGGCCGTCGCCGAGGAGCTGGGCGGAGCGGACAAGGCGGTGGCGGTGACGGTCGACGTCACCGACGAGGAGCAGATCGCCGAGGCGTTCAAGGCCGCGGCGCTCGCCTTCGGCGGCGTCGACCTGGTGGTCAACAACGCGGGCATCTCCATCTCCAAGCCGCTCCTTGAGACCACCGCCCGGGACTGGGACCTGCAGCACGACATCATGGCCCGCGGCTCCTTCCTGGTCTCCCGCGAGGCCGCCCGCACCATGATCGAGCAGGGGCTGGGCGGCGACATCGTCTACATCGCCTCCAAGAACGCCGTCTTCGCCGGACCGAACAACATCGCCTACTCCGCGACCAAGGCCGACCAGGCCCACCAGGTCCGGCTGCTGGCCGCCGAGCTGGGCGAGCACGGCATCCGCGTCAACGGCGTCAACCCCGACGGCGTCGTGCGCGGCTCCGGGATCTTCGCGGGCGGCTGGGGCGCGCAGCGCGCCGCCACCTACGGCATCGCGGAGGACAAGCTCGGCGAGTTCTACGCCCAGCGCACCCTCCTCAAGCGCGAGGTGCTGCCCGAGCACGTCGCGAACGCGGTCTTCGCCCTCACCGGCGGCGACCTCACCCACACCACCGGCCTGCACGTCCCGGTCGACGCGGGCGTCGCCGCAGCCTTCCTGCGCTGACCCGCCAGCAGCTGCGGTGCGGGCCGCGTACTCCTCTTCGCGGCCCGCACCGCCTCCCCAGCGCCGTCGCGCCGCACCGCACCGCCGTCGCACCACCTCGCCACCACCACCGCACCACCGAGGACACACCGCCGTGAAGCCCCACGCCCCCCACGCCCCGACCGCCTTCGCCGCGGCGGACCTCGGCGCCACCAGCGGACGGGTCGTCGTCGGCCGCGTCGGCCGCGACAGCCTCGACCTCACCGAGACCCACCGCTTCGACAACACCCCCGCCCAGCTCCCCGACGGCCTGCACTGGAACGCCCTCGGCCTGTACCAGGGCGTCCTGGGCGGCCTGCGCGAAGCCGCCGCCCGCTTCGACATCGCCTCCGTCGGCATCGACAGCTGGGCCGTCGACTACGGACTCCTCGACGCCGACGGCGCCCTCGTCAACAACCCCTTCCACTACCGCGACCCGCGCGGCGCCGCCGCCGTCGAAGAGGTCTGGCGCCGCGTCCCCGCCCGCGACCTGTACCGCATCACCGGCCTCCAGCACCTGCCGTTCAACACGCTCTTCCAGCTCGCCGCCGAGAAGAACCTCGACCGGGCCCGCACCCTGCTGCTGATCCCCGACCTGCTCACCCACTGGCTCACCGGCACCGTCGGCACCGAGGCCACCAACGCCTCCACCACCGGCCTGTACGACGCCCGCACCGGCACCTGGTCCACCCCGATCCTCGCCGCCCTCGGCCTCGATGCCGCCCTGCTGCCCCCGCTGCGCCGACCCGGCGACCACGCCGGCACCGTCCTGCCGCACGTCGCCGCCGCCACCGGGCTGCGCCCCGGCACCCCCCTGGTCGCCGTCGCCTCCCACGACACCGCCTCCGCCGTCGCCGCCGTCCCCGCCACCACCGCCGACTTCGCCTACATCTCCTGCGGCACCTGGTCGCTGGTCGGACTCGAACTCGACAAGCCGGTGCTCACCGACGCCTCCCGCGCCGCCAACTTCACCAACGAGCTCGGCATCGACCACACCGTCCGCTACCTGCGCAACGTCATGGGCCTGTGGCTGCTCAGCGAGACCCAGCGCACCTGGCGCACCCGCGGCCGCAGCCACCAGCTGCCCGAGCTGCTCGAACGCGCCGCCGCCGCCCGCCCCTTCGCCGCGCTCGTCAATCCCGACGCCCCCGAGTTCCTCGCCCCCGGCGACATGCCCGCCCGCCTCGCCGAGTACTGCGCCCGCACCGGCCAGCACCTGCCGGCCGAGGACCAGGGCGCCGTCGTCCGCTGCATCCTGGAGAGCCTCGCCCTCGCCCACCGCCACACCCTGCGCCGGGCCGCCGAACTGACCGGCAAGCCCATCCGCACCGTCCACCTCGTCGGCGGCGGCAGCCGCAACGAACTGCTCTGCCAGTTCACCGCCGACGCCACCGGCCTGCCCGTCGTCGCCGGCCCCACCGAGGCCACCGCCATCGGCAACATCCTCGTCCAGGCCCGCGCCCACGGCCTGGTCGCCGACCGCCGCGCCATGCGCCGCCTGGTCGCCCGCACCCAGCACCTCAAGCGCTACGAGCCCAGCGGCGACACCCGCGCCTGGGACTCCGCCGCCGCCCGCGTCGGCCTGAGCTGAACCGGCCGGAGAAGCACCGTGGTGAACTCGTCGCGCCGGGCCCCGCGGAAGCCGTACCAGCCGATCGCCAGACCCGCGGCCGACACGGCGGCCAGCCCGCCGTAGAGCAGGGCCGGATCGAATCGCAGCAGCGCCGGGGTGACCAGGGCGAACGCGGCGGCGAGGTAGCGGGCGGTGGCGATGACCGCGCCCTGCGCGGTGGCGCGCAGCAGGGTGGGGAAGGACTCCTGTGCCCAGGTCTTCATGATCCCCTCGAAGGCGAACGCGCCGCCGACCGCGTTGACCGCCATGGAGAGCGCGAGCGTGGCCAGGGAGAACCCGAACAGCGGCGGGATCAGGTAACCGCCCGCCAGGCAGGCGGCGCCGAACACGAAGAACCCCATGCGGCGCGGCGTGCCGGCGATCCGCATGAACCACAGGCCCGCCGCCACGGTGACGGGCAGCACCAGCAGCGACAGTCGCGCGCTGACGTCGACCGGGAGGCGGGCGACGTCGGTCGCGACGTAGGCGCCGAACTGGCCGCTGGTGTTGGCGGCCAGGTTGGTCAGCGCGTAGAAGCCGAGCAGCGCCGCGAACGGGCGCAGGTACGGGCCGGTGAACAGGGCGCGGGCCGAGGCCGCAGCCGCCCGGGGCGACGCCGGTTCGTGCCTGGCGGCCAGCCAGGCCGGGGACTCCGGCAGGCGGAGCCGGGCCAGCAGCAGGACCAGGGCGACCGCGCCGACGTGCCCGTAGAGGAGCTGCCCGCCGGCCCGGCCCCAGCCGCCGACGACGCTGGCGACCGTACCGGCGGCCGCGGCGCCCACGCCCCACAGGACGTTGGAGAAGCCGATCAGCGCGGCCCGGTTCCGGTCGGTCGCGGACTCGGCGACCATCGCGAGCGCCACCGGCAGGTCGGCCCCGGAGCCCAGCCCGAGCACCAGGACGCCGAGCAGCAGCGGGGCGAACCCGGTGGAGAGGACCGTGAGTGCGCACCCGGCGACGACCATCGCCATGGTGGCGGCGAACACGCGGCGGCGGCCGAAGCGGTCGCCCAGGCGCCCGCCCAGCAGGGCGCCGGTGGCGATGGCGGCGGTCAGCGCGCCGGAGAGGACGCCGATGTGGCCGCCGGTCAGGTGCAGCGGCTCCTGGTAGAGGACCAGGGCGATGCCGGTGGAGACGATCGCCGCGGCGTCCACGTACGAGGCCATGCCCGCGACCACGCCCGTGCGCCAGGCGTGCGGGGGCTGTGCGGGAGCGCGGTGGTTCACGGGGGCTCCTGGAGGTTCACGCCGGTCGGTCGGGCGCGTGGCGACCTGGGTCGAGCGGCGTCGACGTCACCGGAGCCCGGAGGGGTTCCGCTCCCATGGTGCGGGAGCGGGCTCCGGTCTCCGGGCGCCTGGTGGTGTGAGGTGCGCCGCTTCGCCTCCGGCGGTCAGCCGGCGTCGTCGACGCAGGCGATCTTCCGCAGCAGGTCGATCGCGACGGGTCGCTCGCCGTCCTGGAGGGAGGCCAGCAGCAGTTCGTTGACGTGTTCGGCGGGCGGGATGAGCTCGTGCAGCAGTCCCTCGCCGTCGGCGGTGAGCTCCAGCAGGGTGCGGCGGCGGTCGGCGTCGTCGCGGACCTGGCTGACGTAGCCCTGGTCGGTCAGGCGCCGGACGATGTTGTTGACGGTGGAGCGGTCCAGGGAGGTCGCGGACGCCACCGTGCGCTGGTCGTTGCCGGGCATGCGGGCGAGCGCGTTGAGGACGGCGAACTGCTGGGAGGTGACCTCGCGCGAGACGTGCGCGGCCCAGAGCGAGGTGTGGACCTGTTCCGCGCGGCGGATGAGGTGCCCGACGTAGTGGTCCAGTTCCAGTGAGCGTGTCAAGGTGCTGCCGTTTCCTTCGCCGAGGGGTGCCGCGGGCGCGCGTGGGTGCGACCGGTCGTCGAGTCTACGAGCGCGCGGCACCGCCCCGGCGCGGCGCGGGGCCCGGATCAGTCGGCGGCGCGCACCCGGCGGCCGGGCCGCTCGGCGTACGGGGTGGCGCGGCTGCCGTCGACGCCGACCTCCAGCCGCCCGATCCGCTCGATGTCGACGGTGATCCGGTCGCCGTGCCGGATCGGGCCGACGCCGGCCGGGGTGCCGGTGGCGATCACGTCGCCGGGGTGCAGGGTCATCACGGAGCTGGTGTAGGCGATCAGCTCGGCGACGCCGAAGATCAGGTCCGCGGTACTGGTGTGCTGCCGTTCCTCGCCCGCCACCGCGCAGCGCAGGTCGAGCGCGTCGGGGTCGGGGACCTCGTCGGCGGTGGTGATCCACGGGCCGAGCGGGGTGAAGGTGTCGTAGGACTTGCGGGTGGAGCGGTCCTCGGTGGAGCGGACGGTGATGTCCAGCAGGCAGCTGTAGCCGAACACGTACGAGAGGGCGTCGGCCGCGGGCACGTGGTGGGCGGTGCGGCCGATGACGACGGCGAGCTCGCCCTCCTGGTCGGTGCGCAGGTCGCGGTAGGGCAGCAGGACGTCCCGGCCCGGGCCGATCACGGAGGAGTTGGCCTTGAGGAAGACGCCGAGCTCGGCGATGGAGGTCGGGTACTCCATCTCGGCCTTGTGGTCGAGGTAGTTGACCGGCGCGCCGACGATCTTCCCGGGACGGGGGAGCGGGGCTTCGAGCTTCGCGTCCGCCAGCGGGACGCGCGGCAGGCCGGACAGGTCGGCGGGCAGGGTGCCGCCGAGCTCGATGTGGCGCTGCAGGGGCCCGGCCGGGCCGTACGGGCCCGGACCGGCGAGGAGTTCGGTGACGTCGACGAGGTGGTCGCCGTCGACCAGGCCGATCCGGTCCTGGTCGAAGAGTGCGAGGCGCATGGGAGGTCCTTGCTGGGGAGGGGAGGAGGATCAGGCGCCGGGGTCGCCCGGCTCGGTGCGGTACAGGCCCAGGGAACGCATCACCGGCTCGTCGCTGTAGGAGAACAGCACCGCGTCCTGCGAGGCGGAGGCGTTGACGTGCCGGTAGGTGGCCCAGCCGGGGATCGCGATGGTGTCGTGCTCGGACCACTCCAGGCGGACGCCGTCGACGATGGTGGCGCCCTCGCCGCGGACCACGTTGACGATGGTGGAGGCGGTGTGGCGGCGGCCGGCGCCGTCGAAGCCGGGGCGCAGGCGGTGGATCCGGCAGCCGATGGTGGGCATGACCGGTCCGCCGGTGAACGGGTCGGTGTACTCCAGCGCGATGCCGTCCACCTCGCTGCCGGTGGCGTCGTCGGCGATGGCGTCGAGGGCGCGGGCCGTCTCCTGCCAGGTGTAGCGGGTGACGGGGGAGTTGCCGGTGCCGTCCGGGGCGAGCCAGGTGGGGGTGAGGCGGCCGTGCAGGAACTGGCGGCTGCCGAGGTCGGCGGTGCGGGTGAGCGGCTGGAGCCGCTGGTGGTACTGCTCGTAGAAGCCGGCTTCGAGGGCGTTGACCAGCGGGTAGTCGAGGGCGTCGAGCCAGATCATCGGCGCGTCGCCCTGGTGGGTGTGGTCGTGCCAGTGCCAGCCGGGGGTGAGCAGCAGGTCGCCGGGTGCCATCCGCACCGGCTCGCCGTTGACGGTGGTGTAGGCGCCCTCGCCCTCCAGGACGAAGCGGAAGGCGTTGGAGGTGTGCCGGTGGGCCTGGGCGGTCTCGCCGGGCAGGATGACCTGCAGGCCCGCGTACAGGGTGGTGACGGTGGCGGGCGGGTCGGTGAGGCCGGGGTTGACCAGCATCAGCACGCGCCGCTCGGCCTCGTGCAGGGACAGCGTCTCGGAGAAGTGCAGCAGGTGCGGGCGCAGGTCCCGCCAGCTCCAGCGGAACGGCACGGCCCGGCTGCGGGGTTGGGCGGGGAAGAGGTTGCCGTAGAAGCGCCACAGCGGGGCGGCGCCGAGGCCGTCCAGGGCTGCGTAGGCGTCGTCGGTCATGCCGGGGCTCCGATCGAAGCGGTGGCGGCGGGTGCGGCGACGGTGTCGGGGGCGGGTGTCCACACCCAGGCGATGTCGTCGAAGTCGGCGGGGGAGTGGTGGGCCAGGGCGAGATTGCGCATCGTGGCGCCCATGCCCTCCAGGTGGCAGAGGTCGCCGAACAGGTGCGCGCCGGTCTGGATCCGCCCGGCCCGCTCGGTGCGCCGCGCGGCGTAGGCGGTGAACGCGTCCGAGGCGTCGGGCTGTTCGCGCAGCGCCCGGCCGAGCGCGGTGGCGTCCTCCAGCGCCTGGCAGGCGCCCTGGGCGAGGTACTGCAGCATCGGGTGCGCCGCGTCGCCGAGCAGGGCGATCCGGCCGTAGGCCCACCGCTGCAGCGGCGGGCGGTCGTACAGCGGCCAGCGGCGGTCGCGGGCGACCAGCGGCAGCGCGTCGCGGACGGCGTCGCAGGCGCCGGCGAAGCGCTGCTCCAGCTCGGCCTCGGTGCCCCAGTCGTCGGAGTCGGGGGTGTAGCCGTCGCTGCGGAACACGGCGACCTGGTTGTACAGCTCGCCGCGCCGCACCGGGTACTGGACCAGGTGCATGGCGGGCCCGGCCCAGAGCATGACGGCCTCGTCGGCCGCGGCCCGCGACATCCGGCCGGTCATCCGTTCGGTGGGGATCGCGCCGCGGTAGGCGACGTAGCGCGAGCAGACCGGGTCGCCCTCGCCGGTCAGTGCGCGGCGCAGCCGGGAGTGCAGGCCGTCGGCGGCGATCACCGCGTCGGCGAGCAGTGCCTCGTCCTGCTCGGCGAAGGACAGCCGTACGTGGTCGCCGTCCTGCTCGGCGCGGGTGACGGTGAGGCCGGTGCGCAGGGTGATCAGCGGCTCGGCCCGGCAGGCGGCGAGCAGGGCCGCGTGCAGGTCGGTGCGGTGGGTGACCAGGTAGGGGTGCCGGAACCGCTCGGTGTAGGCGCTGCCGCGCAGGTCGAGCGAGGTCACCTCGGTGCCGGAGACGGCGTCCATCATGACCAGCCGGGGCGGCATGACGGCGTTGCGCCGCACGTCGGCCAGGACGCCGAGCTCGTCCAGGGCGAGCGAGGCGTTGGGCGCCAGCTGCAGGCCGGCGCCGATCTCGCCGAACTGCGCGGCGCGCTCGACCAGTGTGACGGTGCGGCCCGCGCGGGCGGCGGCGAGCGCCGCGGCGAGGCCGCCGATCCCGCCGCCGACGACGGCGAGCGGACGCGGGGATGACGAGGGCACGTGGCCTCCTCGGGATATGATCAGTACATCAATCATTGATGGGCAGACGATATGCGGCCAGGTCGGCGCCGTCAACGGCTCCGGCGGCAGAACGTTCTACGGCTTTTCACCCTGCTCGACTGGTTGACCGTCGGAGTCGGCGCGTCTAGATTTCCGCCAGCTGTAGAACGATGCACACTCGAAACCCCCGCCCGGGGCGGTCCGGCCCACCGCCGCGCCCCGCGCGCCACCCCACCGCCGGTGCGCGTGTCCCCACCTGCCGCGCCCCGGCCCGCTGCCACCTTCCCCCTCGGAGAGCCGCATGAGACGCCGCGCGTTCCTCACCACCGCCGTCCTGTCCGCCCTGGCCACCACCGTTCCCCCGCTGGCCGCCGCACCCGCCGCCCGCGCCGCCACGGCCGGCGGCACCCCCCGGACCCGAGCCGACCAACTCCTCGCCACGATGACGCCGGCCCAGAAGGAAGCACTGATCCGGTGCGACTTCGGCGCGCTCGCGGGCCTGGGCATCCCGGCCCTGTCCATCGCCGACGCCTCGGCGGGCCTGCGCGGGGAGAGCGGCGTGACGGCCTTCCCCGTCCCGATCGCCCAGGCCGCCACCTTCGACGCCGACCGCACCGGCGCGCTCGGCGCCGCCATCGGCGCGGAAGGCCGCGCCAAGGGCTACAACAACCTGCTCGCCCCCACCGTCGACATCGCCCGGCACTGGCACTCCGGCCGCCAGGCCGAAGGCATGGGCGAGGACCCCTACCTCACCGGCACCCTCGCCACGACCTTCACCGCCTCGATGCAGCAGCAGGGCGTCGTCGCCACCGTCAAGCACTTCACCGCCTACACCCAGGAGGACAACCGGAGCGCGGTCAACGTCACCGTCTCCGACCGGGCCCTCCACGAGGTCCACCAGGCCCCGTTCCGCCGCATCGTCGCCACCACCCCGCTGACCTCCGTGATGATGGCCTACCCCAAGGTCAACGGCGTCTTCGCCGTCCAGAGCCAGGCCCTGTTCGACGACCTGAAGAACACCATCGGCCTGCAGGGCTACACCGTCCCCGACTTCTGGGCCGGTGACGACCAGGTCGCCGCCGTCCGGGCCGGGATGGACCTCGTCGGACTCGGCCCCGGCGGCGTCCAGGCCCCGGCCGGCAGCATCACCTCCGGCGTCGGCTCCGCCCGGCTCGACGACGCCGCCCGCCGCGTCCTGACCACCATGATCGGCGCCGGACTGTTCGACAACCCGCTCCCGGCCCCCGCCGCGAACGTCAGCACCCGGGCCCACCAGGACCTCGCCCACGACCTCGCCGTCCACGGCACCGTCCTGCTGCGGAACGAGAACGGCGCGCTGCCCCTGGCCCAGCCCGCCCGCATCGCCGTCATCGGCCCGGCCGGCACCGACACCATCACCGGCGTCTCCGGCTCCAGCTACGTCGACCCCGGCACCTGGACCACCCCGCTGCAGGCCATCCGCGACCGGGCCGGCAGCGCCACTACCGTCACCTTCACCCAGGGCAGCACCGGCGACGTCCCGCTCGCCGCCGTCCCCGCCGCGGTCCTGAAGACCGCCGCGGGCGCCACCGGACTGACCGTCAGCTACTACGCCGGCCCGCAGCCCACCGGCACCCCCGTCGCCACCCGGACCGTCTCCGGCATCGACTTCGCCGAGGCCCCGCTGAGCAGCCTGCCCCCGATCTGGTCCGCCCGCTGGACCGGCACGCTCACCCCCACCAGCACCGGCCTGCACCGCTTCTCGCTGCTGCCCTCCGGCACCGCGAGCCTCGTCCTCGGCGGGAGCACCGTCGTCTCCGGCACCCGCCACATGGCCCGCTTCTTCCTCGGCCCCTTCGACTACCCCCTGCAGGGCACCGCCACCCTCACCGCCGGAACCCCCGTCGACGTCGAGGTCACCTACACCAACGCCAGCGCCCAGTACGGCACCTGCGGCCTCACCCTCGGCTGGCAGCCCGACTCCCTCATCCCCGCCGCGGTCGCCGCCGCCCGCACCGCCGACACCGCCGTCGTCTTCGCCAACCGCATCGCCGGCGAGGACATGGACCACACCTCGCTCGACCTGCCCGGCGACCAGAACCAGCTGATCGCCGCCGTCGCCGCCGCCAACCCCCGCACGATCGTCGTCCTCAACACCGACGGCCCCGTCGCGATGCCCTGGCTGAACTCCGTCAGCGGCGTCGTCCAAGCCTGGTACGGCGGCCGCGCCGCCGGCACCGCCCTCGCCGCCGTCCTGTTCGGCGACAGCGACCCCGCCGGGCGCCTGCCCGTCACCTTCCCCGCCACCGCCACCCAGGGCGCCGGCGCCACCCCCGCGACCTACCCCGGCGACGGCACCACCGTCGCCTACCGCGAGGACGTCGCCGTCGGTTACCGCTCCTACGACCGCTACGGCCAGAACCCGCTCTTCCCCTTCGGCCACGGCCTGTCCTACACCACCTTCGCCATCGGCGACCTCACCCTCGCCTGGGACGCCGCCGCCAGGACCCTCACCGCCACCGCCAAGGTCACCAACTCCGGCGCCCGCACCGGCTGGAGCGTCGTCCAGCTCTACGCCGCCCTGCCCGCCGCCGCCGACGCCGAACCGCGCCGCCTGGTCGGCTTCCGCAAGGTCCAGCTCGCCAAGGGCGCCGCCACCCGGGTCACCTTCACCGTCACCGCCCAGGACCTCTCCACCTGGAACTCCGGCGCCTGGTACCTCACCCCGGGCCTGTACACCCTCTCCGCCGGCCAGTCCTCCCGCGACCTGCCCGTCCAGCGCACCGTCACCCTCGGCTGATTGCGCCCCGCCGCCGGGCGCCGGCCGCCCGCGAGGGGTGCCGGCGCCCGGCGGCGTCACCGGAGGAGGCGCGCACGACCAGGTCCGGTGCGACCAGGAGGTGGTGGTCGGTGCGGTGGCCGGACGGCGCGTCCGGAGCGGAGGGGGATCCGGTCGAAAGTATTGACGTGGCCGCAACGGATCTCCATAGTGATGCTCGGCCGTCGTCGAGCCGAACTCCCTTTCGCCCCAAACGTCTTGAGCCTCCGCCCGGGTGAATTGTTAGCGCTAACAAAGCGCAGCCGACTCCACCCGCCGTGGTCGGCTCCGCCGTCGGGGCCCAGGCGCGGCCGTCTCCTCGGGACCTCCCGACCCCCACCCACCAGCAAGGAGCCCACCCTTGGCTGTCCACACCCGGCTGCGCCGCGCCCGGCGCGCCCTCCTCGCGACCGGCACCACCGCGGCCCTGGCCGTCGCCCTCCTCGCCGGCGCCCAGACGGCCTCGCAGGCCGCCACCCAGGGCCCGTGCGACCTCTACGCCTCCGGCGGGACGCCCTGCGTGGCGGCCCACTCCACCACCCGGGCCCTGTACGGCGGGTACGGCGGCGCGCTCTACCAGGTCCGCCGCGCCTCCGACGGCGCGACCAGGGACATCGGCGTCCTCGGCACCGGCGGCTACGCCGACGCCGCCGCCCAGGACGCCTTCTGCGCCGCCACCACCTGCGTCATCACCGTCATCTACGACCAGTCCGGCAAGGGCAACCACCTCACCCAGGCCCCCGCCGGCGGCGCCGCGTCCGGCCCGGACAACCTCGCCCCCGCCACCGCCGCACCGGTCACCGTGGCCGGCCACAAGGCGTACGGCGTCTACGTGGCCGCGGGCACCGGCTACCGCAACAACGCCACCCACGGCATCGCCACCGGGGACCAGCCCGAAGGCATGTACGCCGTCCTCGACGGCACCCACTTCGGCGGCGGCTGCTGCTTCGACTACGGCAACGCCGAGACCAACAACCTCGACACCGGCAACGGCCACATGGAGGCCATCTACTTCGGCGACAGCACCATCTGGGGCTCCGGCACCGGCAAGGGCCCCTGGGTGATGGCCGACCTGGAGAACGGCCTGTTCTCCGGCGTCAACGCGGGCTACAACGCCAACGACCCGAGCGTCAGCCACCGCTTCCTCACCGCGATCGTCAAGGGCGCCCCCAACCTGTGGGCGATCAAGGCCGGCAACGCCCAGTCCGGCGGCCTGTCGACGTACTACAACGGCGTCCGGCCCAACGTCTCGGGCTACCACCCGATGCACAAGGAGGGCGCGATCATCCTGGGCATCGGCGGCGACAACAGCAAGTCCTCCAGCGGCACCTTCTACGAGGGCGTGATGACCTCCGGCTACCCCTCGGACGCCACCGAGAACGCCGTCCAGGCCAACATCACCGCCGCCGGCTACCAGAACGCCGGCGTCACTTCGAGCGCCCTCACCCCCGGCGCCCGGGTCTCGCTGAAGGCCACCACCGCCTGCTGCACCGCCGACTACCTGCGCCACAACGCCGACGCCACGGTGGCCATCTCCCCGATCACCTCGACCAGTTCGGCCGCCGACAAGAGCGACGCCACCTGGATCGTCCGGGCCGGACTGGCCGACGGCTCCTGCCTGTCCTTCGAGTCCGCCGCCGCCCCCGGCCAGTACCTGCGGCACTTCGCCTACCAGCTCCACACCGCCGCCTCCGACGGCAGCACCCTGTTCAAGCAGGACGCCACCTTCTGCCTCCAGGCCGGCCACAGCGGGCAGGGCTACTCCTTCCAGTCCGCCAACTACCCGGGCCGCTACCTGCGCCACTACGCCTACACCGGCTACGTGGCCGGTGACGGCGTCGGCGGCAACACCTGGGACAACGCGGCCTCCTGGGCCGAGGACACCTCCTGGCTGACCGCTCAGCCCTGGTCCTGACCCCTCGCGCCCGAGCCGGCGTTCCGGCCCCGTGCGGGACCGGAACGCCGGCTCGGGCCGGTGGGGCCGACCTGCCCCATGAAAGTGTGTATGTATTAATAACTGGCTTGCAGCCCGGCCGTCCGCACGGGGTCGGCGGGGTGGTGACCGTCCCTTCCCGGGCGTGCCGGCTCCGTGGTGACCGTCCTTCGGCCGACCACGGAGCCGGGGCCGGGATCAGTCCATGGCGTCCGCGGTGACGGTGGTGGGGTTGGTGAGGTCGGCGGCCAGGGGGAGGTTGCGGGAGCTGTCGCCGACCAGGATCCGGTAGGTGCCGGCCGTGGCGGTCCAGTGGGAGGCGGTGGTGTCCCAGTGGGCCAGGGCGTGGGCGGAGACGGTGAAGGTGGCGGTCGCGGAGGCACCGGGGTTCAGGGTGATCCGCTGGAAGCCCTTGAGCTGGTGCGGGGGTTCGCCGGTGGCGGCGGGGGCGCCGACGTAGAGCTGGGCGACCTCGGTGCCGGGGCGGGTGCCGGTGTTGGTGACGGTGGCGGTGACGGTGGCCTTTCCGTTGGTGAGCGGGCCGACCTGGAGGTTGGAGAAGGCGAAGGCGGTGTAGGAGAGGCCGTGGCCGAACGGGAACAGCGGGGTGAGGTTGTTGGAGTCGTACCAGCGGTAGCCGATCTTGAGGCCCTCCGAGTACTGGACGGTGCCGCCGGTGCCGGGCCACTGGGCGGGGGTGTTCGCCGGGACCTGGGAGAGCGAGGCCGGGAAGGTGATCGGCAGGTGGCCGGAGGGGTTGACGTCGCCGAACAGCAGGGCGGCGATCGCCTCGCCGAACTCCTGGCCCTGGTAGAAGCCCTCGAAGACGCCCGCGACCTGGTTCAGCCAGGGCATCATGACCGCCGAGTTGTTGCTGAGCACCACGACGGTGTTCGGGTTGGCCGCGGCCACCGCCGCGATCAGCCCGTCCTGGTCGTCGGGCAGGTTCAGGGTGGCGGTGTCGGCGGTCTCGTGGCCGTAGTCGTCGGCGGCGAAGACGACCGCCACGTTCGACGCCTTGGCGAGCGCGACCGCGGCGGCCCGGTCGGTGCCGTCGTTGTAGCTGACGGTGGTGTTCGTGCCCGCGGTGCGCTGCTGGAGGCCGTACAGCGGGGTGTAGGTGCCGGAGCTGGTGGCGTTGCCGCTGCCGCCGCCGGAGGTGAGGGTGCCGGGGCCGGCCTGGGTGCCGATGACGGCGATCGACCGGCCGGCGTCGGCGTTCAGCGGCAGCAGGCCGTTGTTCTTGAGCAGGACGGTGCCCTCCTCGGCGCCGCGCAGGGCGACCGCGCGGTGGGCGGGGGTGGCGACGATCGCGGTCTTGGAGCCGCTGGGCGCCTTGTCGAACAGGCCGAAGCGGAACATCTGGGTCAGCACCCGGGAGACCATGGCGTCGAAGGTGGCCTGGCTGACCTGGCCATTGGCGACGGCCTGCAGCAGCGGCGCGGAGAAGAACCCGTCGAACGGCATCTCGACGGTCTCGCCCGCGTTGGCGGACGGCACGGTCGCGTGGATGCCGCCCCAGTCCGAGGTGATGAACCCCTGGAACCCGGCCTGCTGGTACATCGCGACGTTCTCCAGCGCCGGGTTCTGGCAGGAGTACTCGCCGTTGACCATGCTGTAGCCGCACATCAGCGCCGCCGCGCCGCCCTTCTCGATCGCGGTCTGGAAGGCCGGCAGGTAGATCTCCTGCAGGGTGCGGGTGTCGACGATCTCGTTGCCGGGCGCGGACGGCTGCTCGACGTTGTACGCGGCGAGGTGCTTGACCTCGGCCATCACGCCCTGGCTCTGCATGCCCTGGACGTCCGCGGAGGCGATCTGCCCGCTCAGGTACGGGTCCTCGCCGAAGGTCTCGTAGGAGCGCCCCCAGCGCGGGTCGCGCACCATGTTGATCGTCGGGCCGAGCGAGACGTGCACGCCCTTGCCGGCGAACTCCTGGCCGGCCGCGACGCCGAACTCGTGCACGTAGTCGGTGTCGAAGGTGGCCGCGGACACCTCCCCGTCGGGGAACTGGGTGACGCCGCCGAGGCCGTCGCCGACCCCGCTCGGGCCGTCCTCCAGGTTGACGTCGGGGATGCACAGCTCGGGCTGCCCGGCGATCTGCCCGATGTAGACGTCGGAGCCGTCGCCGTACAGCATCTTGTCCTTCTGCAGCTGGGTCATCGCGCCCATCAGCTGGGCGACCCGGGTCGCGACCGGCACGGTCGGCTGGTTCAGCCACGGGCAGTTGCCCGGGGCGGGCTTGGGCGCGGGCGGCGGGATGGTGACGGTCCTGTCGCCGACGGTGCGCACGGCCAGCTCCCAGAGCGAGACGCCGTACGCGGTGGCCCGGGCGGTGGTGTAGAGCCGCAGGTAGCGGCCGGTGCCGGTGACGTTGACGGTCTGGGTGCCGCCGGTGCCGGTGGTGGTGGAGTAGACGCTCCTCCAGGTGCTGTCGTCGTCGGACAGCTCGATCCGGAAGCCGGTGGCGTAGGCGTTCTCCCACTGCAGCACCACCTGGCAGACCGGCAGGCTCCCGCCGAGGTCCACCACGATCCACTGCGGGTCGCCGACCGCGCTGGACCAGCGGGTCAGGGTGCTGCCGTCGGTGGCGTAGAAGGCGTCGTACGCCGGGTTGGCGTCCTGCGCGGAGGAGCCGGTGGCCGGGTGGCCGAGCGCCGCGTTGACGGTGCCGCAGCCGGTGCCGCCGGTGCCGCCGGTGCCGCTGGGCGACGGGGACGGGGTGGGCGACGGGGTGCTGCCGCCCCCGCCGGTGAAGACCTGGAACTCCCAGAGCGAGTAGCCGTACCCGGTGCCCCGGGCGGTGCCGTTCATCCGGACGTAGCGGCCGGTGCCGGTGACGTCCAGGGACTGGGTGCCGCCCGGGCCGGTGGTGGTGGAGTAGACGCTCGTCCAGGTGGCGCCGTCGGCGGAGACCTGCAGTTGGAAGGCGGTCGCGTAGGCGGCCTCCCAGGCCAGCGAGACGCGGCAGACCGGCAGCACGGCACCGAGGTCGACCTGGATCCACTGCGGGTCGGCGGCGGCGCTGGACCACCGGGTGCCGCCGTCGCCGTCGACGGCGGCCGCGGCCGGGAAGGCGGCGTTCTGCTCGGAGGAGGCGGTCACCGGCCGGTCCAGCGCGGCGTTCCGGGTGCCGCAGGCGGCGCCGCCGGAGCCCGTCCCGGCGGTGCCGTAGACCTGGAACTCCCAGAGCGAGTAGCCGTACTGGGTGGTGCGGGCGGTGCCGTACATCCGCACGTAGCGGCCGGTGCCGGTGACGTTCAGCGTATCGGTGCCGCCGGCGCCGGTGGTGGTGGAGTAGACGCTCGTCCAGGTGGCGCCGTCGTTCGAGGTCTGGATCTGGTAGGACTTCGCGGCCGCGGTCTCCCAGCGCAGCACGACCTGGCTGAGCGTCGCCGCGGCGCCCAGGTCGACCTGGATCCACTGCGGGTCGGCGGCGGCGCTGGACCACCGGGTGCCGTTGTCGCCGTCGACGGCGGCGGAGGCGGGCGTCCCGGCGTTCTCCGCCGACGAGGCGGTGGCCGGGCGCCCCTGCGACAGCAGCGCCGGAGCGGCCTGCGCCACGGGCGCCTCCGTGACCAGCAGGGAGGTGAGCAGGGCCAGGACGGCGAGCGCCGCCGTCCAGAGCGTCCTCGCGGTGCGCCGGGGGTGCCGGTGCTGCCGGGCGGGTCGGATGGCCGGGGCGGGCCCCGGCGGGCGTGCCGAACGTGCGTTCACGGTTCTCCTCGTAGCCGGACGAGCGGGGGACGCGCCGGGGCTCAGTAGCCGACGGCCACTTCGAGCCACTGCGGGTTCTCGTGCGAGACGTACGAGGACTGGCCGGCGTAGTCGTCGTACGGGAAGCCGTACGCCAGGCCGTCGATCGCGCGGTCGTGCCAGAACTTGGCGTAGTAGTTGGCCGGGCCCGCCGCGTAGTACTTCGTCGGGTCGGACCACTGGGACTGCGGCAGCGTCGCGACGTGCCGGTTCAGCGCCGCGCACGTGCCCGGGTCGGCGGCCAGGCTGCCCGCGCAGCCGAAGATGTTCGAGGTGCTCTCGTTGACGCCGACCGAACTCGCGTACGCCGTGAAGTAGTTGGCGTTCACGCCGCCGGTGCGGAAGCTCGGGTCGCTGCCCGGCGCGATGATCCGGTACGGGGCCTCGGTCTGTGCCAGCACCTTGAACTCCGACGGCACGGCGTTCGCGAAGTCCTGGAACAGCTGGGCGCGGCTCTCGTCGAACACCGACCGGGCGTCGCCGACCTGCACGTCGTAGCCGTCGGCGGAGTGCAGCCGCATGGCCAGCGGCAGGGCCCAGGCGTCGACCCGGGTGGTGTTGCCGTTGAAGACGTTCGGGCCGACGGTGAACTCGATGAAGTCGGCGTACTTGCTGGTCGGCGAGCCGAGGTAGAAGTACATCCGGCCGGAGGAGTTGGCGGGCATGTCCAGGTAGGGCTGCTCGGCGATCGAGTGGGTCTGCCCGTTGAAGCTCCAGTACACCTGGCTGTCCGGGTAGGCGCCGTTGGTGCGGTTGAGCACCTTCACCGTCAGCACGTTCTTCGCGGCCGGGATGGTGGAGGTGTCGCCCCAGAACGGGTCGGCGGGCGCCGTCGAGGACGGACTCGGCGACGGGGAGGGGGAGCCGCTGCCGCTCGCGGCGGTGAAGACCTGGAACTCCCAGAGCGAGTAGCCGTACGCGGTGGTGCGGGCGGTGCCGTTCATCCGGACGTAGCGGCCGGTGCCGGTGACGTTCAGCGTCTCGGTGCCGCCCGCGCCGGTGGTGGTGGAGTAGAGCGGACGCCAGGTGGTGCCGTCGTCGGAGACCAGCAGCTGGTACGCCCGCGCGGCCGCCGTCTCCCACTGGAGCTGCACCCGGCAGACGTTCTGCACCGAGCCCAGGTCGACCTGGATCCACTGCGGGTCGCCGAACGCGCTGGACCAGCGGGTGCCCGGGTTGCCGTCGAAGGCGGCGGACGCGCCGGTGGCGGCGTTCTCGGCGGAGGAGGCGGTGGCCGGGCGGTTCAGCGCGGCGTTCTGCGTCCCGCAGCCGCTCGGCGCGGCGGCGCCGTACACCTGGAACTCCCAGAGCGAGTAGCCGTACTGGGTGGCCCGGGCGGTGCCGTACACCCGCACGTAGCGGCCGGTGCCGGTGACGTTCAGCGTCTCGGTGCCGCCGGCGCCGGTGGTGGTGGAGTAGACGCTCGTCCAGGTGGTGCCGTCGGCGGACAGCTGGACCTGGTACGCCTTCGCGTACGCGGTCTCCCAGCGCAGCACGACCTGGCTGACGGCCTGGGCGGCGCCGAGGTCGACCTGGATCCACTGCGGGTCGGCGGCGGCGCTGGACCACCGGGTGCCGGTGTCGCCGTCGACGGCGGCGGAGGCGGGCGTCCCGGCGTTCTCGGTGGAGGAGGCGGTGGCCGGGCGGCCCTGGGACAGCAGGGCGACCGCGGCCCGGGCGGGCGGCGCGGGGGCGAGGGCGAGCACCAGGCCCGCCAGCAGGGCGGTGACCGCGAGGAGGGCGCACAGGGGCGTGCTCCAGCGGGCGGGGGTTCGGTGCGACCGGCGGGTCGGGGGGCGGTGCGTTCGGGGTGTTCCGGGCATGCCTGGGGCGAGCATCTGCGGCTCCTCGGGTGCGCGTGCAGGTGGGGGGTGGGGGGAGGTGCGGGCGCGCAGCGAGAGAGAGGGTGAGCGCCGAAATCTGAGAGCGCTCTCTCGCCCCAGCAGTGTGATGACCTGGGCGAATTCATGTCAAGCGGGAGAGCGCTCTCCCATTTCGGGCGTTCTGCGACGCCCGGAGAACCCGCTGTTCGGCGCCCGGAGAACCCGTTGTTCGGCGCCCGGAAGACCCGTTGTTCGGCCCCGGACGGCGCGAGCGAGGACCTCCGTCCCTTGGCGGGCCGGAGCGCTCGGAGGTGCACTGGAAGGGAGCCCGTGCCCGTCCAGCGGAGGAGGCCCGCGCGATGCCGCAGCAGACCCGAGTGGCGCCGGAACGCCCGTCCGACGAGCGGGCACCCGGCGAGGTCGCCACCGCCCGGCCGCCCGGTGGCGGCCTCCGGAGCCTGCTGGCCGGCGGCGGCGTCGAGACCGCGCTGCTCGCCGTCACCGTCCTGGCCACCGCCGCTGGCGGCCTCGCCCGGCTGCTCGGCGCCCGCGGCCTCGCCGACGGCCTGTGGATCGCCGCCACCGCCGCCGCCGTCGGCCCCGCCGTGCTCTGGGTCGTCCAGGCGCTGCGCCGCGGCCGGGCCGGCGTCGACCTGATCGCCGTCCTCGCCCTGGCCGGCACCCTCGCCACCGGCGAGTACCTGGCCGGCGCGCTGATCGCCCTGATGCTCGCCACCGGCCGCTGGCTCGACTCCGCCGCCGAACGCCGGGCCGGACGGGACCTGCGCCAGCTGCTCGCGCACGCCCCGCGCACCGCCCGCCGCCGCACCGGGGACGGGCTGGACGCCGTCGAGACCGTCCCCCTCGCCGACGTCCGGGTCGGCGACCTGCTGGTGGTCGGCCCCGGCGAGGTCGTCCCCGTCGACGGCCGGATCGCCGGCACCGGCGCCGTCCTCGACGAGTCCGTGCTGACCGGCGAGTCCGCCCAGGTCGAACGCGGCCACGGCGACGCCGTCCGCTCCGGCGGCGTCAACGCGGGCGGCGCCTTCGACCTGCGCGCCACCGCCACCGAACAGGACTCCACCTACGCCGAGATCGTCCGGCTCACCCGGCAGGCCGGCGCCGAGAACGCCCCCGTCATCCGGCTCGCCGACCGGTACGCCGCCCGGTTCCTGCCGCTCGCCCTCGGCACCGCCGCCCTCGCCTGGCTGATCAGCGGCGACCCGGTGCGCGCCGTCGCCGTCCTGGTCGTCGCCACCCCCTGCCCGCTGCTGCTCGCCGCCCCCGTCGCCATCGTCTCCGGCATCTCGCGCGCCGCCCGCAAGGGCGTCGTGGTCCGCGACGGCGCCGCCCTGGAGACCCTCGGCCGGGCCCGCACCGTCACCCTCGACAAGACCGGCACCCTCACCACCGGCCGCCCCCGCGTCCTCGACGTGATCGCCGCCCCCGGCCGCACCCCCGCCGAGGTGCTGGCCGTCGCCGCCGCCGTCGACCAGTACTCCCCGCACGTCCTCGCCGAAGCCATCACCGCCGAGGCCGCCGACCGCGGCCTCCGCCTCCCGCAGGTCACCCGGGTCACCGAGCACCCCGGCCGCGGCGCCACCGGCACCCTCGCCGACGGCACCCGGGTCTCGGTCGGCCGCCACGACGCCGACCGACCGCCCGCCTGGGCCCGCGCCGCCGACAACCGCGCCGCGCTCGACGGCGCCGCCACCGCCTGGGTCGTCCTCGACGGCGAACCCGCCGGCGTCGTCCTGCTCCGCGACCCCGTCCGGCACGACGCCCCGCGCACCGTCCGCCGACTGCGCGGAGCCGGCGTCACCCGGCTCGTCATGCTCACCGGCGACCGCCCCGAACCCGCCCGCGAGATCGCCGCCGTGGTCGGCCTCGACGAGGTCCGGGCCCGCCAGTCGCCCGCCGACAAGGTCCACGCCGTGCAGGCCGAACGCGCCCGCGCCGTCACCGTCATGGTCGGCGACGGCGTCAACGACGCCCCCGCGCTCGCCGCCGCCGACGTCGGCGTCGCGATGGGCGCCCGCGGCGCCAGCGCCTCCTCCGAAGCCGCCGACATCGTCCTCACCGCCGACCGGGTCGACCGCCTCGCCGACGCCGCCCACATCGCCGTCCGCTCCCGCCGGATCGCCGTCCAGTCCGCCCTCGGCGGCATGCTGCTCTCGCTCGCCGCGATGCTCGTCGCCGCGTTCGGCCTGCTCCCGCCCGCCCCCGGCGCGCTGCTCCAGGAAGTCATCGACGTCGCCGTCATCCTCAACGCCCTGCGCGCGCTGCGGCCCGGCCCCGGCGCCGGGCCCGGGATCGACGCCGACACCGAGGCCATGGTGCGCCGCTTCGCCGCCGAGCACGACGACCTGCGCGAAGTCGTCGAAGCCGTCCGCGAAGCCGCCGACGAACTCACCGACGCCCCCGCCCCCGAGGCCCTCGCCGCCGTCCGCCACGTCGACGACCTGCTCACCACCCGCCTCCTGCCGCACGAGGAGGCCGAGGAGCACGAGCTCTACCCCGCCCTCGCGCACGCCCTCGGCGGCCCCGAGACCACCGCCACCATGAGCCGCGCCCACACCGAGATCCACCGCCTCGCCCACCGCGTCACCACCCACCTCGCCCAGGCCGACGGCAACGGCGCCCTCGCCCCCGAACAGCGCGACGACCTGCGCGCCTGCCTCTACGGCCTGCACTCCGTGCTGCGCCTGCACTTCGCCCAGGAGGAGGAGAACTACTTCTCCCTGGCCGGTTGACCCGGCCCCCGGCGGGCTCCAGGCGGCTTCCCGGCGGTCCCCGGGCGGCCCCCCGGCGGGCGCGTGACGGATCCGGCTGGTGGAATCGCGGTGCGCGGGCGGGGGAGTGGCCTAGGCTCGGAGCATGTCGAACCCTGACGGGCTGCTCGTCGACATCGCCGCGATGGTGGAGTCCGAGCACAGTAACCAGATGTCCGTGACCGTGGTCGTTCCCGGTGCGGTGATCACCGGGAGGCTCGCCCCGGTGGCCCTGTGGTGGGAGCGGGTGGCGGACGTCCTGCAGACCTCCGACCACCTGAAACCGTTCGCCGCCCTGTTCGCCCCGCCCCCTCCCAACAACTCGCCGGAGCCGCCCACCCACCTGCACCTCCACCGGGCCCGCATCCTGCAGGGCGACTTCGGCCTGCCGCACACCGGCGGCATGTACCGGATCGCCATCGAGGACATCAGCGCCTGGTCGGTCGGTGACCTCAGCTACTCCGACGGCTGACCGTCCCCGCCCCCGAAGATCCGCCAGTACCGGAGCGCCCGCCGGACCGAGAGGTCCGGCGGGCGCTCCGTCGTTCCCCGACGCTTCGCCAACTCACCGGCACGGCAGGCGGTTCGGCGCCGACGGCCGATGGACGGTCCGGACCCCGGCAGGTACGGTACTGCTTCACAATGAATGACGTACACAAATCCCGAGAGCTCGCCAGCGGCCCGGACGGCTCCCTCTACGACCCCGGGGCCCGCTCCTCCCTCCGGGCCCTCGCCCAGGACGACACCACCCTGGCCCTGGAGGCCGCCGCCGCCGTCCGCTCGGCCGCCCAGGCCGTCGACCGGCTGCGCTCGCACGGCGCGGGCGGGCGCGGCCTCAGCGCGGGGGCGCTCGACCTCCTCGCCCGGCTGAACACCGCCCCCGACGAGGGGCTCAGCATCGGCGAACTGGCCCGCGCCGCGGGCGTCACCTCCCGCAACGTCACCGGCCTGGTCGACACGCTGGAACGCGACCACCTGGTCCGGCGCGTCCCCGACCGGCACGACCGCCGGTCCGTCCGGGCCCGCATCACCCCGGCCGGCCGGGCCTGGCTCGAAGCCTTCCGCGAGCCCGCGCAACGCGCCATGACCGCCCTCTTCCGGGGCTTCGACGAGGCGGAACTCGCCCAGCTCCGGCACCTGTGCCTGCGCCTGGTCGAGAACCAGCGGCGGATCGAACAGCACCTGGGCGCCGCCCGGCCGCAGGGCGACACCCCGCAGCCGACCACCTGAACCCCTGCCCCCTGTCCCTGCACCCTGCCCCCTGCCCCCGTCCCCTGACGCGACCACGAGGAGCGTGCGCCCCGCATGACCACCGACCCGACCGACCGGGCCACCGACACGACCGTCCGCGCCACCGACCCGACCGTCCGCGCCACCGTCCGGGCCTACCACGACGCCCGGTTCGGCGGGGACGTCGCCGCGGCCGCCGCGCTGATCGGCGAGGGCTTCGCCTTCCGCAGCCCGTTCGTCGCCTCGGACAGCCCGGAGGGCCACCTCGACGGCCTCGACGGCCTGTTGGGCATCACGGACCGGGTCGAGCTGATCAGCGAGCTGTACGGCGAGGACGAGGCCACCCTGCTCTACGACCTGCACACCGTCCCGGCGGTCGGCATCACCCAGCGCACCGCCGAGCACTTCCGGCTCCGCGACGGCCGGATCACCGCGATCACGCTGCTCTTCGACTCCGCACCCTGGCAGGCCCTGATGGCCGCGGCCGGGCCGGCCTCCGCACCGTCCGGCGGTCCGGGGGCGCGCGGGGCTCGAACGGCGGGGTGTTGAATGGAGGGCATGACTGAGAACGGGCGCGCCGCCAGCCGGACGGCGGTGCTGGTCTGCCAGGGGCGGGCGGCGGCGAACGGCCGGGCCGGGACGGAGCGGTTCGCCGACCCGGTGGCGCTGGGGCTGCTGCACCCCGAGGAGCGGACGGTGGTCGAGCAGGTCCGCGCGGGCACCGCACCGGAGGGCTGGCAGGCCCGGACCGGCTACGAGAGCGTCCGGGCCTGCGCCGAGATCGCGGTGCCGCGCACGGTCGCCGTCGACGAAGCCGTCCGGGAGGCCCTCCAGGGCCGGGAGAACGGCCAACTCGTCATCCTGGGAGCCGGGTTGGACACCCGCGCCTGGCGGCTGGACGCCCTCGCGCAGGCCGAGGTGTGGGAGGTCGACCACCCCGCCTCGCAGCAGGACAAGCGCACCCGCCTGGCCGCCGCCGAAGCCGAACCCGTAGCCCGCGAGGTCCACTTCACCGCCGTCGACTTCGCCACCGACGACCTCGCCACCACCCTGGACGCCGCCGGGCACGACCCCGCCGCCCCCACCACCTGGCTGTGGGAGGGCGTCGTCCCCTACCTCACCCGGGAACAGGTCCGCGCCACCCTCGCCGCCCTCGCCGCGCGCAGCGCCCCCGGCAGCACGCTCGTCCTCAACTACCAGTCCCCGTCGGCGAAAGCGTCCGCCGGACGGCTGCTCACCCGGCTGCTCGGCAACTCCGTCACCGCCGGCGAACCCTGGCGCTCGCTGTGGAAACCGGACCGGATGGCCGCGCTGCTCGCCGAACACGGCCTGCGGGTCACCTCCGACCACGACCTGCTCACCCTCGCCCAGGACCTCGGCACCGCCACCCGCAGCCGCTCCTCGCTGCGCACCGGCCGGGTCGCGGTCGCGGTCACGGCGGGATCGGTGCACCTCAAGTAGGGCTGCGTGCACCGCAGTTCGCTAGCATGCGCACTCATGACACTGCATGGGGGAACCGGCGGAACCAGGTTCGACCTGGCCGGGAGCGGAGCCGAACCGCTGGCGGACGACGACCCGCGGACGATCGGGGAGATCCCGCTGCTGGGCCGGCTCGGGGCGGGCGGCATGGGCCGGGTCTACCTCGGCGTGGTCGAGGGGCGGTACGCGGCGGTCAAGCAGGTGCTGCCGCAGTTCATCGAAGACCCGGACTTCCAGCGGCACTTCGGGCACGAGCTCGACAACCTGGCACGCCTGCCGGCGGAAGCCACCGCCCCGCTGCTCGCGGCCGACCGGGACGCCCGCCCGCCGTGGCTGGCCACCGCCTACGTGCCCGGCCTCACCCTGGACCGGGTCCTCGCGGCCAACGGCGGTCCGCTGGACGAGGCCCGGCTGTGGCTGCTGCTGCGCGAGACGGCCTCCTGCCTGCGGGCCGTGCACGGCCTGGACATGATCCACCGCGACCTCAAGCCCTCCAACGTCATGCTCACCGCCCGCGGCGCCACCCTCATCGACTTCGGCATCGCCCGCGCCGCCGACCAGAGCCGCCTCACCCGCACCGGCATGGTGCTCGGCACCCCCTCCTACATGGCGCCCGAACAGGCCGACAACAGCGGCCGGTTCACCCCCGCCGTCGACGTCTTCGCGCTCGGCGCGCTGATCGCCTACGCCGCCACCGGACGCCCGCCCTTCGGCGAGGGCTCGGGCGTCGACATGCTCTACCGCATCATCCACACCGAGCCCGACCTCGCCGCGCTGCAGGACCTCGCCCCCGACCTCGCCGAGACCGTCGCGGCCTGCCTGGACAAGAACCCCGCCGGCCGCCCCACGGCCGGCCGCCTGGTCCAACTCGCCTCCCGGCGCGGCGCCGAGTACGAGGCCCCGGACGGTTCCGCGGGCGCGGCCGCGGCCGTGGCCGACTGGCCCGCGCCGGTGATGAGCGCGCTCCTGGCCCGGTCCGCCTTCGCCGAGCAACCCGCGCCCGCACCCGCGCCCGTCGCGCCCCTTCCGGCCGGACCGCCGACCAACGCCCTGCGGATCACCGGCCCGCAGGGGAAGCCCGAACGGGCCTGGTACCGAAGGCTCGTGCCGTTCGTCGTCCCCGTGGTCCTGGTCGCGGGGGCGACCACCGCCGTGCAACTGCTCCCGTACGACTCGCCCTCCAAGAAGAGCGAGGGCGCCGCGCAGCTCCCCGGCGCCACCGACCCGGCGGCCCCCGCCGGTACGCCGACCCCCGGCAGCCCCGCCCCCGCCGGCACCACACCCGATGCCGGGGCCTCCACCGGGCCGACCCCGGCTCCGGCTCCGGACCCGAACGCGAACGCGAACGGGAACGGGAGCGGTGGCGGGGGCTCGAACGCGACCCCCGGCGGTACGGGCAACGGCGGTGGCGGGGGCGGCAGTTCGACGGGCAGCACCGCCACCAAGAAGTCCGGCTCCACCCCCGCGACGACCGTCAAGCCGAACCCGACGCCCACCCCCACGCCGACGCCCGCGAAGTCGTACGGCCCCCGCTGCGTGTTCGCCGGCCAGACCAGCTGCAGCAGCGACGACCCCACCGTCGAAATGACCTACACCGGCGGCTGGACCGACTGCACGTTCACCTTCACCACCACCTGGGGCGACGGCAGCACCACCTACACCGACGTCTCCGGCGTCGGCTCCACGGACGTGCGCAAGACCTACGCCACCCACCGCTACGCGCACTCCGGCACCTACACGATCAACCTCCGGGCGGTCACCGACTCCGGTTTCTGCCTGGCCACCGGCGGCACCTTCACCTTCACCCTGACCGGCTGACCGGCTGACGGGTCGGTGGGCGCTCCGGACCAACGGCCGTCCGGAGCGACGCCTGCTCAGCTGCTGCCCCCTATCAGGCCCGGGCGCGGTGCGGTCCCCCTGCGGTGCCGGTTCCGTCCATTGTCGGGGCTGCCGGCGGTGGTCGTCGACTGCTAGGTTCGGCCGGGTCGGGTGCGGCGGTGGGGCCGTGCCGGGGGAGCGGGAGAGGGGGTGGGGGTGATGGTTGCCGGGAGCGGGTTCCGTCACGTCCCGAACCGGGTCGCCGACTGAGCGGGCTTCTGCCGCCGGCGGTCCGGGCCGCTTCACGAATCCGGAGTTCACCACCATCATGCAGAGCAGTACTTCCTCTCGTCCCCCGTCCCGTCCGCTGAGCCTGCTCGTGCTGGGCGGCACGCGTTTCGTCGGCCGCACCCTCGTCGAGGCCGCGGTGGCCGCGGGGCACCGGGTGACGCTGTTCAACCGCGGGCTGACGGCGCCCGCGCTCTTCGCCGACGCCGCGGGCGTCGAGACCGTGGTCGGTGACCGGACGGTCGACCTGTCCGCGCTCGACGGGCGGCGCTGGGACGCCGTGGTCGACGTGGCGGGCTACCACCCGGAGGTGGTGCGCCGTTCGGTGGCGGCGCTGGCCGGGCGGGTGGGCCGGTACGTCTTCGTCTCCTCGCTGTCGGTGCTGGCGGACCAGGCCACCGTGCAGGACGAGAGCGGCGAACTGCTCGATCTGGACGGCGAGTTGGCGCCGCACCAGCTCTACGGCGCGCGCAAGGCGGCCTGCGAGCGGATCGTGCTGGACGCCTGCGGGGAGCTGGCCTGTGTGGTCCGTCCCGGCATGATCGTCGGACCGTACGACTCGACCGACCGCTTCCCGTACTGGCCGCGGCGCTTCCAACGGGGCGGCCGGGTGCTGCTGCCGGGCGGGCCGGACGACGCCGCCCAGTTCATCGACGCCCGCGACCTGGCCGGGTGGGTCCTGGGCTGCGTCGAGCGGCAGCGCGCCGGCACCTACCACGTGACCGGGCGCACCCTGCCGTTCGGCGAGTTCTTCGCCGCCTGCCGGGCGGTGGTGAACCCGGCCGCGGAGCCGGTCTGGGTCGGCAGCGAGCGGCTGCTGCGGGCCGGGGTCGACCCGTGGATGGGCGTGCCGATGTGGATCGCCGGGCCCGAGTGCGCGGCGATCAACCGGGTGGACGTCTCCCGCGCGCTGGCCGCCGGGCTGACCTACCGTCCGCTCGCCGAGACCATCGCCGACACCCTGGCCTGGGACAACGCGCGCGGCGGCCCGGCCCCCGGCGCGGAGGGGCTCACGGCGGAGGCGGAGCGGCGGCTGCTGGACGAGCTGACCTGACCCGCCACTGAGCCGGGCGGGCCCGGGCCGAGGACGACGAGCGGCCCGGGCCCCGCCCGGCGCGTCCCGGGGTGCGGGGATGAGCGGTCGTCACGAACTGTTCCGGACCGTGGACCTGGCGCCGACGGCTTCCGGGGGCGGTGGTGCGCGACCGGGACGGGTTCGACCTGGTGGACGCCCGCTCGGGTGCTTCGGTGCTGCGCCACCTGGGGGTGAGCCCTTCGCCGGCCCGTCCCGGTCGCTCCGGTGCGGCACCGCCTGCTCGCTCCCCCCGGCAGCCCGGTACCCCGTCCGCCCTCGACCTGCGGCCGGCGGCCCGCCGACCTCGCCGCCGTCGATGTGGCGGGGTGAGGTCCGCGGGCGGTCGGGGGGTGGGGGAGAGGAGGCGTCAGACGCGGACGCCGGGTTCCTCGGGGAGGGTGCGCGGTTCGGCCGCCGCGGCGTCGTCGTGGCCGCGGCGTTCCAGCCGGGAGGCGATCGGCTCGGTCCAACGGGCGGCCAGCGGGCCGATGATGACGAGCAGCAGGACGTACGCGGTGGCCAACGGGCCGAGGGAGGGTTCGACGCCTGCGGTCACCGCGAGTCCGGCGATGACGATGGAGAACTCGCCGCGGGCGACCAGCGCGCCGCCGGCCCGCCAGCGGCCCTTCGCGGCGATGCCGGCCCGGCGGGCGGCCCAGTAGCCGGTGGCGATCTTGGTGAGGGCGGTGACCACGGCCAGCGCCAGGGCGGGCAGCAGCACCGGCGGGATGCTGGCGGGGTTGGTGTTCAGGCCGAAGAAGACGAAGAAGACGGCGGCGAACAGGTCGCGCAGCGGACTCAGCAGGGTGTGCGCGCCCTCCGCGGCCTCGCCGGACAGCGCGATGCCGACCAGGAACGCGCCGACGGCGGCCGAGACCTGGAGCTTCTGCGCGATGCCGGCCACCAGCAGGGTCAGGCCGAGCACCACTAGCAGCAGCTTCTCCGGGTCGTCGTGCGAGACGAAGCGCGAGATCAGCCGTCCGTACCGGAGCGCGACGAAGAGCACCAGGCCCGCGGTGGCCAGGGCGATGGCGAGGGTGACGCTGCCGACCAGCAGGCCGGCGCCGGCCAGCAGCGCGGTGAGGATCGGCAGGTAGACGGCCATCGCCAGGTCCTCCAGGACCAGGATGCTCAGGATCACCGGGGTCTCCCGGTTGCCGAGCCGCCCCAGGTCGCCGAGCACCTTGGCGATCACGCCGGAGGAGGAGATCCAGGTGACGCCCGCCAGTACGACGGCGGCGACCGGACCCCAGCCGAGCAGCAGGGCCATCGCCGCACCGGGCAGCGCGTTGAAGGCGAAGTCGACGAGCCCGGCCGGGTACTGGCTCTTCAGGTTGGTGACCAGGTCGGCCGCGGTGTACTCCAGCCCGAGCATCAGCAGCAGCAGGATCACGCCGATCTCGGCACCGGTGGCGACGAACTCCTCGCTGGCGCTGAGCGGTAGCAGGCCGCCGTGGCCGAACGCGAGGCCGCCGAGCAGGTAGAGCGGGATGGGGGAGAGACCGTACCGGGAACCTATGCGGCCGAGCAGCCCCAGGGTGAGGATGATCGCACCGAGTTCGATGAAGATCGTGGCGGTGTGCAAGCGTTCACCTTTTCTCTGTCAGGACGCCCCGGCCTGGCGGGCCGGACGGAGTGGATGCTTGACGCGTGGCCGCGGGGCGGCGGGCTGGTTTTCGGCGGTTCGGGCTCAGGTCGTCGCGGGTGGCTCTCGGTGGGTTCGTCGGGTGCATCTCCGGTGCTCCTGTCGTGGTGTCCGACGGCTGGTCAGCGGTCCTGTCCGGTGCGGACGTCCGGGTGCGCTGGGGTGTGCTCGGGCGTGCTGGGGCGTGCTGGGGCGTGCTCGGGTGTGCTGGGGCGTGCTCGGGTGGTGCGTGACGACGCGCCGGCGGTGCGTGCGGCGGGCGGGCCGGGCGGTGGGTCGGCCGCGGGTCACCCGCGGCGGGTTCCGGGGCCGGGGCGCGGGCCGCACCCCGCGGGTGCGGCCGGAATCCCCGCGGTTCGGTGCGGGGAGGAGGTCACTTTCGGCCGAGGATGGCGGCGGCGGCGTCCACGCCTTCGCGGGTGCCGATCAGGATCAGGGTGTCCCCGCCGGCCAGCCGGAAGTCCGGGGCGGGGGAGGGGACGGCCCCGGTGCGGCGCAGGACGGCGACCAGGGAGACCCCGGTGTCGGTGCGCATCCGGGTCTCGCCCAGGGGCCGCCCGTTCCAGTACGACGAGCCGGACAGTTCGACCCGTTCGGCGACCAGGCCGAGGCCGGAGGTGTGCAGGACGTTCGGGCTGTGGTGGGACGGGGTCAGCGCGTCCACCAGCGCGGCCGACTCACCCTCCGTCAGGTGCAGCGAGTGCGCGCAGGCGTCCGGGTCCTCGCGGCGGTAGGTGTTCAGGGTCCGGGTGCCGTCCCGGTGGGCGATCACCGAGACGTGCTGGCGCTCCCGGGTGGTCAGGTCGTACTGCACGCCGATGCCGGGCAGCGGGGTCGATTGCATGCGTGAGACGGGCACGGGGGATCCCTCCGGGGCGGCGGCAGGCGACGTGGTTGGCTCGTACCACCTTTTCAGAGAGGGGCCCACGGCCGAAAGGTCAATCGAAGGTAAAGACATCACCAAGCGGGTGACATTTCCCACGTCGGTGTGATCGCCCGCGCGGTCCGGGCGGGCGGCGGGCCCGCGGCCGGGGGGTGGTCGCGGGCCCGGTGCTGCAGGCAACTCACCTGTTCGGCAAGGAAGTTGAAGGCGCGTCCGGAGGGTCGGTCAGGCGCCGGCGAAGCCCCTGGACCGGGCGCGGCGGTGCCCGGCGGCAGGGCCGCCGACGGGGTGGGGGCGGGGGAGGACGGCCGCGGCGGCGACGGCCACGGGCTCGGGGAGGCGCTCGTGCCCGTACCGACGCCCGAGCCCGTTCCGGTGCCTGTTTCGGTGCGGGTGTCGCGGTCGCCGTGCCGGTGGGCGCGGGGTGGGTGGGGGTGGTGGGGTCGGCAGGCGCGGTGCGGTGCGGTGCGGCGGGTGGGGTCGGGCGGGGTCGGGGGCGTCCGGGTGGCGGGTGGTGTGCGGGCGCGGGGTGGTCCGGGCGAGGCCGGCCTCGGCGGCGGCTCCGGCGGGCGTCCCGGTGGTCAGCGCGGCCACCAGCGGGAGGAGCGGGACGGCACCGAGCAGGGCGCTCCGGCGGTCGGTGGTCCGGCGGTCGGTGGTCCGGCGGCCGACGCCCCGGCGGGTGGCGGGCCGGTTCACGGGTCCCCCCGGTGAAGGTACTTGGCCGATCGTCAGCCGGGCGGCGCGGACGCTGGCGTGCGGGAGCGGCGGGCCCTACCGTAGCCGCCCCGGGTTCCGGAGCCGGAACCCGACGGTCCGTCGGGCGCCCGGCCCGGCCCCGAGGGTGGGTCCGTGTCGCCCCGGAACCCCAGCTCGCCGCCCTTTTGGGAGAGCGCTCTCCGAGTCGGGTCCAACGAAATTGAGATGTCGTCGTCAGGGTCTCTACTTTTCTCTCGCCATGAACTAACCTGATGCGGCGGCGTTTCCCCCAGGTGAAGCCGAGGTTTCAAGTCGTCCCCACGTGCGACTTGACGCCCGGTGCTTCCTGCCCCGAGACTCCGCCCGGAGAGCGCTCTCCGTTGTTTTCCCACCCCACCCACCGCTCACAGCAGGAGGAGCCATGCGGCTCGCCCCTCCCCCTTCCGGTGCCCCCATGCGCCGGACGCCTGCCGTACTCGCCGCCGCGGCCTTGGTCGCGGGTGTCGTCACGATGATCCCGGGCTCCGCGCAGGCCGCGGACTCGCTGATCTCCCAGGGCAAGGCGGTCACCGCCTCGTCGACCGAGAACGGTGGTACCCCGGCCACCGCCGCCGTCGACGGCAACCTCGGCACCCGCTGGTCCTCCGCGGCCTCCGACCAGCAGTGGCTGCAGGTCGACCTCGGCTCCGCCTCCACCATCAGCAAGGTGCAGCTGAGCTGGGAGGCCGCCTACGGCAAGGCCTACCAGATCCAGACGTCGAACGACGGCACCACCTGGACGACGATCTACTCCACCACCACCGGCGCCGGCGGCACCGAGGTCCTGAACGTCAACGGCTCCGGCCGCTACGTCCGGATGAACGGCATCAGCCGCGCCACCGGCTACGGCTACTCCCTCTGGGAGTTCCAGGTCTTCGGCACCCTGGGCGGCACCCCCACCGGCACCCCCTCGGGCGGCACCAGCACCCCGCCCACCTCGGGCTGCTCCACCGACAACGCCGCGCAGGGCAAGACCGCCACCGCGTCCTCCACCGAGAACGGCGGCACCCCGGCGTCCTCCGCGGTCGACGGCAACACCGGCACCCGCTGGGCCTCGGCCGCCGCCGACCCGCAGTGGCTCCAGGTCGACCTCGGCTCGGTGCAGCAGCTGTGCAAGGTCGACCTCAAGTGGGAGGCCGCCTACGGCAAGGCGTACCAGATCCAGGCGTCCAACGACGGCACCACCTGGGCGACGATCTACTCCACCACCACCGGCGCCGGCGGCAACGAGACGCTGAACGTCTCCGGCTCCGGCCGCTACGTGCGGATGTACGGCACCCAGCGCGGCACCGGCTACGGCTACTCGCTGTGGGAGATGGGCGTCCACACCGGCAGCGGCGGCTCCACCACCCCGCCGGTGCAGGGCGGCGGCGACCTCGGCCCGAACGTGCTGGTCTTCGACCCGTCCACGCCGAACATCCAGGCCAAGGTCGACGCGGTCTTCGCCAAGCAGGAGTCGAACCAGTTCGGCAGCGACCGCTACGCGCTGCTGTTCAAGCCGGGCACGTACAACAACATCAACGCCCAGATCGGCTTCTACACCTCGATCGCGGGCCTGGGCCTGAACCCGGACGACACCACCTTCAACGGCGACGTCACCGTCGACGCGGGCTGGTTCAACGGCAACGCCACCCAGAATTTCTGGCGCTCCGCCGAGAACCTGCACCTCAAGCCGGTCAGCGGCACCGACCGCTGGGCCGTCTCGCAGGCCGCGCCGTTCCGCCGGATGCACGTCGAGGGCGGCCTCAACCTGGCCCCCGCCAGCTACGGCTGGGCCTCGGGCGGCTACATCGCCGACTCGAAGATCGACGGCCAGGTCGGCAACTACTCGCAGCAGCAGTGGTACACCCGCGACAGCTCCATCGGCGGGTTCTCCAACGGCGTGTGGAACCAGACCTTCTCCGGCGTCCAGGGCGCCCCCGCCCAGGGCTTCCCGAACCCGCCGTACACCACGCTCGACACCACGCCGACCTCGCAGGAGAAGCCGTTCCTGTACCTGGACGGCAACGACTACAAGGTGTTCGTGCCCGCCAAGCGCACCAACGCCCGCGGCGTCTCCTGGGGCAGCGGCACCCCGCAGGGCACCTCGCTGCCGCTCAGCCAGTTCTACGTGGTGAAGGACGGCGCGACCGCCGCCGGCATCAACCAGGCGCTGGCCCAGGGCCTCAACCTGCTCTTCACCCCCGGCGTCTACCACGTCGACCAGAGCATCAACATCACCCGCCCGGACACCGTGGTGCTCGGCCTCGGCCTCGCCACCGTCATCCCGGACAACGGCGTGACCGCGATCAAGGTCGCCGACGTCGACGGCGTCAAGGTCTCCGGCCTGCTGCTGGACGCCGGCACCACCAACTCCCAGGCCCTGCTCCAGGTCGGCAACGACACCCCGGGCGCCAACCACGCGGCCGACCCGATCGTCATCCAGGACGTCTTCGTCCGGGTGGGCGGCGTCACCGCCGGCAAGGCCACCAACGGCATGCTGATCAACAGCAACAACACCATCGTCGACCACACCTGGATCTGGCGCGCCGACCACGGCGCGGGCGTCGGCTGGGAGAGCAACCGCTCCGACTACGGCTTCGTCGTGAACGGCAACGACGTCCTGGCCACCGGCCTGTTCGTCGAGCACTTCAACAAGTACAACGTGTGGTGGAAGGGCAACGGCGGCAAGACGATCTTCTTCCAGAACGAGATCGCCTACGACGCCCCCAACCAGGCCGCGATCCAGAACGGCACCACCAAGGGCTACGCCGCCTACAAGGTCGAGAACAACGTCACCACCCACGAGGGCTGGGGCCTGGGCAGCTACTGCTACTTCAACGTCGACCCGACCATCGTGGTGGACCACGGCTTCGAGGTCCCGGACACCGCGGGCGTCAAGCTGCACGACGTCCTGGTCAACTCGCTCGGCGGCAACGGCCAGTTCCTGCACGTGGTCAACAACACCGGCGCCGGCACCTCGGGCACCGGGACCGTCCCCTCGAACCTGGTCTCCTACCCGTAACGGCAGGCAGTCCGGGCAGCGCCCGGCAGCCGGGGAGCACCTGACACCCCGGCAGCCGGACAGTACCTGACACACAGCGGCGGCCACCCTCCCCGGGCCGGGGGGCGGTGGTCGCCGCCGTGTGTCATTCCGCGGTCGGGTCAGCGCTCCGCCGGGTCAGCGCTCCGCCGGGTCAGCGCTCCGCGACGTCCGCACCGGCCAGCGCCAACTCCCGGCCCCGCCAGCGGCGGCGCAGCCAGCGGTCGTGCCCCGCCAGCACCACCGCGCCCGGGCCGCCGGCGCCGATCGCCTCCTCCAACTCGTCGCACAGCAGCGGCGAGAGGTGGTTGGTCGGCTCGTCCAGCAGCAGCAACCGGGGCGGGCGGGCGACCAGCAGGGCCAGCGCCAGGCGGCGGCGCTGGCCCACCGACAGGGCGCCCACCGGGCGGTCCAGGTCGGCCGCCGCCAGCAGGCCGAGCGCCGACAGCGGTACCCGCTCCGCCGTCTCCGGGCCCAGCGCCAGCCGGTAGGTGTCCCGGGCGGTGCGCTCCGGACGGGCGAACGCGGTGTCCTGGGTGAGCAGGCCCACCGTCAGGCCCGGCCGCCGCCGCACCCCGCCCGCCGCCGCCAGCCGCCCGGCCAGCACCGCCAGCAGCGTCGACTTGCCCGTCCCGTTGCCGCCGGTCACCAACAACCGGTCCCCGTCCGCGAGTTCCAGCGTGGTCGGGGCCAGCCGGCCCGGGACCCGCACCTCGTGCAGCGCGACCAGCGGGCCGGGGGACGGGGTGGCCCCGGGGGCCGTTCCCGAGACCGGGTCCGGGGCCGGGGCCCTTCCCGAATCCGAGACCGGAGTCGTTCCCGGGTCCGAGGCCGGAGTCGTTCCCGGACCCGGGACCGTGGCCGTTCCCGGACCCGGCTCGGCGGCGGGCGGCTCGGCGGCGGGCGGGGTGAAACGGAGCGGGACGGGCGGCTCGGCGACCCGGGTGCGCTCCAGCTCCGCCAGCCGGCGGGACGCGTCGCGCACCCGCCGGGACACCTGCTGCTGCACCCGGCCCGCCCGGTGGCCGTACCCCATCTTCTCGTTGTCGGTGCGCCCCCGGTCCGGCGCCACCCGGTGCGCGGTCACCCCCGCCGAGTGCCGCAGCCGCTCCGCCTCCTGCTGCTCCTCGGCCCACCGGCGCTCCCAGCGCTCCCGGGCGGCCCGCTTCGCGGACAGGTAGGCCAGGTAGCCGCCGCCGAAGCGGACCGGGCCGTCCGCGGCCGGGTCCAGGTCGACCAGGTCGGTGCAGACCGCCTCCAGGAACGCCCGGTCGTGGCTGGCCACTACCACCGCGCCCGGCAGGGACAGCAGTTGGGCCTCCAGGAAGGCGGCCGCGGCGTCGTCCAGGTGGTTGGTCGGCTCGTCCAGCAGCACCGCCGCGGGGCGGCGCACCAGCAGCGCGGCCAGCGCCAGCCGGCCGCGCTGGCCGCCGGAGAGCGAACCGAGGGTGCGCTCCGGGGCGAGCGCGGACAGGCCGAGGCCCTCCAGGGCCAGGGCGGCCCGGCGGTCGGCGTCCCAGGCGTCGCGGGCCTCGGCCTGCTCCAGGAGCTGCCCGTACTGCGCCAACAGGTCGGGCAGGGACGGGTGCTGGTCCGGGAGGGCGGCCAACTCGGCTCCCAGGCGCTCCAGTTCGGCCAGGTCGGTGCGGGCCTCGCGCAGCGCGTCGGCCAGCACCGAGGCGAGCGTGGCGTCCGCCTCGAACGGCAACTCCTGGTGCAGGAAGCCCAGATCGGCGGGCCGGGTGACGCTCCCGGCGTCCGGCTCGTCCACCCCGGCCAGCACCCGCAGCAGCGTCGACTTGCCGCAGCCGTTCTCGCCGATCAGGCCGATCCGGCGGCCGGGCGCGGCGGTCAGCGACAGCCCGTCCAGCACCCGGCGGCCGCCCAGGACGCGCACCACGTCCTGGGCGATCAGCGCCGTCACGCCGCCACCTCCGTCAACTGCCCGTCCGCCAGCAGCAGTCGGCGCTGCACCCCGATGCCCTCCAGGAACCGCTCGTCGTGGCTGACTACCACGAACGCGCCCCGGTAGGCGTTCAGCGCGCTCTCCAACTGGCCCACGCCCACCAGGTCCAGGTTGTTGGTCGGCTCGTCCAGCAGCAGCAGGTGCGGCGCGGGCTCCGCGCACAGCACGCACGCCAGCGTGGCCCGCAGCCGCTCGCCGCCGGACAGCACCCGCACCGGCAGGTGCGCGCCCGCGCCCCGGAACAGGAACCGGGCCAGCAGGTTCATCCGCTCCGCCTCCGGTCGCTCCGGCGCGAAGCGGGCGAAGTTCTCCGCCACCGACAGCCCGTCGTCCAGCAGGTCCAGCCGCTGCGACAGGTACGCCACCCGGCCCTCGCCGTGCCGCAACTCCCCTCCGATCAACGGTAGTTCGCCGCTGATCAGGCGCAGCAGGGTGCTCTTCCCGGCGCCGTTCGCGCCGGTCAGCGCGATCCGCTCCGGCCCCCGCACGATCAGGTCCACCCCGGCGGGCCCGAACACCGGCACGCCGCCCGGCTCGGCCCGCAGGCCCTCGCCGTGCAGCAGCGTCCGCCCCGCCGGGACGAGGGTGTCCGGCAGTTCCAGGCTCAGCCGCTGCTCCTCGCGCACCGCCCGCCCCGCCTCGTCCAGCCGGGCCCGCGCCTCGTCCACCCGCGCCGCGTGCACCTGGCCGGAGCGGCCCGCCGACTCCTGCGCGCCGCGCTTCATGGTGCCCGCGAAGATCTTCGGCAGGCCGGCGCTCTTCAGGTTCCGCGCCGCGTTGCTCGCCCGCCGGTCGGCCCGCTCCCGGGCCTGCTGCAACTCGCGCTTCTCCCGCTTCAGTTGCTGCTCGGCACTGCGGACGTTGCGCTCGGCGACCTCCCGCTCGGCCTGCACCGCCTCCTGGTACGCGGTGAAGTCACCCCCGTACAGCCGCAGTTCGCCGCCGTCCAGCTCGGCGATCCGCTCCATCCGGTCCAGTAGCGCGCGGTCGTGGCTGACCAGCAGCAGCGAGCCGTGGAAGTCGGCGAGCACCTCGTACAGCCGGTGCCGGGCCGCCACGTCCAGGTTGTTGGTCGGCTCGTCCAGCAGCAACACGTCCGGGCGGCGCAGCAGTTGGGCGGCCAGGCCGAGCGAGACCACCTGGCCGCCGCTGAGCGTGCCCAGCCGGCGGTCCAGCGCCAGGGCGCCCAGGCCGAGGCGGTCGAGCTGGGCGCGGGTGCGCTCCTCGACGTCCCAGTCGTCGCCGATCACCGCGAAGTGCTCCTCGGCGACGTCCCCCGACTCGACGGCGTCCAGCGCCCGGATCACGGCGTCGACGCCGAGCACCTCGGCGACGGTCAGCCCCGCCGTCAGCGGGAGGTCCTGCGGCAGGTGGCCGAGCGTGCCGGAGACCGTCAACGACCCGGCGGTGGGCCTCAGTTCACCGGCGATCAACCGCAGCAGGGTGGACTTGCCGGAGCCGTTCGGCGCGACCAGGCCGGTGCGGCCCGGCGGCAGGCTGAACGACAGGTCGTGGAAGACCGGAGTGTCGTCCGGCCAGGAGAAGGACAGGTGGGAACAGACGACGGCGACGTCGGACACGGCGGGACCTCGAAGAGTGCGAGGGGGCAGCGGGGCGTGGTGAACTGCCGCCGCCCGGGCGGGAAGTGGAGGGGAAAAAGGGGACGACGAAACGGACCACTCCGGCAGCGCTCCTGTGCGCCGGCCCGGTGGCCGTCAGAACCGGGTCTCACCCGGAGATGTCGTCGTCACCCGCCACAGCTGTCCCTCTTTCGCACCTCGCGCGCGCACCTGCTGCGCCGCTCCGGACCCTCCGACTCTAACAGGCCGCCCGACCGGACCACTGGACGCACCAGCGGGGCGGGTGCGCGCCGAAGGGCCGGGCACCGCGCCCCGTGCAGGGGGGAAGGGCGCGGTGCCCGACGGACACCCTGCCGGTCCGGGTGGGGGTGCCGGGGTGGGGCCCGGACCGGCAGGGCCGGAGGCGGACGGACGGTGGGGGCCGCCCGTCCGCCGGGTTCAGGTGACGCGGTCGGCCGGGGCGAGCGGCTGCCGGGCCCCGGCTGGGGCGAGCGGCCGCCCGCCCGCCGCGGCGGACCCGGAGCCGGACGGGAGCGGCGGCGCACCGACCGGCTGCGCCTGCTCCTGGGGCCGGGCCGTCGACGGCGCCGGCGGGGTCGGCCCCGGGTGCGGCGGGGGTCCGGTGCGGTAGGCGACCAGGACGGTGCCGACCGTCACCAGCACCGAGGCCACCAGGTACCACCAGCGGTGCCGCCGGGACCTCGACCCCGGCCCCGCGCCGGACCGGCGGTGTCCTCGTGCCATCCTGGGCCTTCCCTCCGGTCTCCTCCGGGCGCGCGTGCGGCGCTCCTGCGGGTGCGTCACCTCGGAGACCCCGCCGGACCCGCCGGATAACAGAAATCTCACCGCGGACCGAAAAAAATCCGCGGCCGGGGAATTTCTGTTGGCGGGCGCACCCGCGGACGGTCTCCGAGGACGGAGAACGCCGCCGCACCCCACGTAGAGGAACGCACCCATGCCGCACACCAGACGCAGTGGACCCGATGCCGGGACGGTCACGGCGGCGCGCGCCGGCGACCGGCGGGCGCTCGAACACCTGGTGGCCGAGAGCCTCCCGCTGGTCTACAACATCGTCGGCCGGGCGCTGAACGGCCACGCCGACACCGACGACGTCGTACAGGAGACGCTGTTGCGCATGGTCCGAGGGCTGTCCGACCTGCGGGACCCCACCGCCTTCCGGTCCTGGCTGGTGGCCATCGCCGTCCGGCAGGTGCGCACCCGCCAGCAGGACCGGGCCGCCGCCCTCGACCGGTCCGCCCGGCTGGAGGACGCCGAGGCGATACCCGACCCCGCACTGGACTTCGCGGGCCTGACCATCCTGCGCCTGGGCCTGACCGAACAGCGCCGCGAGATCGCCGAGGCCACCCGCTGGCTCGACCCCGACGACCGCGAACTGCTCGCCCTGTGGTGGCTCAAGGAGACCGGCGAACTCGACCAGGCCGAACTGGTCTCCGCGCTCGGCCTCAGCTCCGGCCACGCCGCCGTCCGCACCGGCCGGATGAAGAAGCAGCTCGAAACCTCCCGGCTGGTGGTCCGCGCCCTGGCCGCCGACCCGCGCTGCCCCGGACTGGACGCGGCCGCCGCGGGCTGGGACGGCGCACCCACCCCGCTGTGGCGCAAGCGCCTGGCCCGGCACCTGCGCGACTGCGAACGCTGCTCCGGCGCCCAGCGCGGTCTGCTGCCCGCCGAGCGGCTGCTCTACGGCCTGCCGCTGCTGGCCGTCCCGCCGACCCTCGACCCGGCCCGGATCCTCGGCGCGCTGGGCTCCGCCACCCCGGGCGGGGGAGCGGACGGGGGAGCGGACGGGAGGCCGGGCGGGGCACCGTCCACCGACGCCTCCGGCACCGGAACCCCCTCCGGCGGGCGCCGGGCCGGCCGGCGCTCCGGCCACCGGCGGCCGCGCACCGGCCTGCCCCGGCCGGTGCTCGGCGGCGCGGCGGTGGCGCTGGTGGCGGTGGCCGTCCTGGTCGGGGCCGAGCTGACGCCCGGTCGGCACGACGACCCGTCCACCGCCACCGTCGCCGCCCCGTCCGCCGCCGTCGCCGCCCCGCCCACGGTCGCCGGCGCGGCGGCCCCGGCGCTCCCGGACAGCCCCTCGCCCTCGCCGTCCGCCCCGGAGTCCCCGTCCCCGTCCGTCTCCGCCGCCACCCCTTCCACCCCCGCGCCGTCCGCCGCCGCCACCTCCGCCAAGCCCGCCGCCGGTGCGGCCGCGCCGCAGGCCGGGATCGCCGGCTCCGCGCGCAAGGGCGTCGGCGTGTGGTCCTTCGACGGGGTGAGCCAGGCGCTCGCCGCCTCCGGGGCCGGCTGGTACTACACCTGGGCGCCCCAGCACCCCGGCATCGAGACGCCCGCCTCGGCGTCCTTCGTCCCGATGATCTGGGGCGCGGCCTCCGTCACCGACGGCGCGCTCGCCCAGGCCCGCGCCAACGGCCCCTACCTGCTCGGGTTCAACGAGCCTGACATGGCCGCGCAGTCCAACATGACGGTCGACCAGGCGCTCGACCTGTGGCCGAAGCTGATGCAGGCCGGGCAGACGCTCGGCAGCCCGGCGGTGGCGTACGGGGCGGACACCGCCGGCGGCTGGCTGGACCGCTTCATGACCGGCGCCGCCGCCAAGGGCTACCGGGTCGACTTCATCACGCTGCACTGGTACGGCGGCGACTTCCGCACCCCGCAGGCCGTCCAGCAGCTGACCTCCTACCTGGAGGCCGTGCACCAGCGCTACCACAAGCCGATCTGGCTCACCGAGTACGCCCTGATCGACTTCTCCCAGGGCACCCGCTTCCCGACCGCCGACCAGCAGGCCGCCTTCGTCACCGCCTCCACCGCGGCCCTCGACGCGCTGCCCTACCTCCAGCGCTACGCCTGGTTCGGCCTCGGCGCGGACCCGGCGAAGCCCAGCAGCGGCCTGTTCACGAACGGCACCACCGCGACCGCCGCCGGACGCGCCTACCAGGCCGCCCGCTGACCGGCCGGAACACCGACCGCCGGGCACCGCATGCGGCGCCCGGCGGTCGATCGGCGATCGATCGGCAGCGGCTCAACAGCTCAGCGGCTCAGCGGCTCAGCGGCTCAGTGGCCCAACGGCCCAACGGCCCAACGGCTCAGCGCGGCCGGGGCGCGGAAGCCGCCGAGCCGCTCCTCCAGCAGTTCGGCCAGCCGCAGCGGGGTGCGGTCCTCGTACATCGGGCCGATCAGCTGGACGCCGACCGGGAGGCCCTCGGCGGAGAGGCCGGTGGGGACGGCGGTGGCGGGCAGGCCCGGCATGGTGGCCAGGCCGGCCCAGGCCAGCTGGTCGAAGTAGGGGAAAGTGGTGCCGTCGACGGTCATCCGGCGGCCCAGCAGGTCGGGGTCCTGCTGGTGCGGGAAGGCGGCGGTGGGGGTGATCGGGGCGACGACGGCGTCGAACTCGGCGAAGAACTCCCGCCAGCCGCGCCGGTGCAGTTCGCGGCGGTGGTCGGCGGCCAGCCAGTCGCGGTGGCTGAGCATCGAGCCGCGCAGCCGGGCGGCCCCCAGGCTGTGGTCGTCCTCGCTCAACTGCTCGGCGAGCCGCCGCACTTGCTCGTACTGCGCCGGGGGGAAGTTGGCGGCGAGGGCGGAGAACATCAGCAGCGGGTAGATCTGGGCGCCGTCGGCGAGGTCGGGCAGCAGCGGGCTGTGCCGCTCGACCCGGGCGCCGCCGTCGGCGAGCGCGTCGGCGACCCGGGCGATGCCCGCGCGGACGTCGGCGCCGGTCGGGAGCAGCGGGTGCTCGTCCAGCACCAGCACCCGGAAGCCGTCCAGCCGGTCGTGGCGGGCGGGCGGCAGCACGGTGGCGTGGGCCAGGCCGAGGGTCAGCGGGTCGGGGCCGGTCATCACGTCGAACAGCAGCGCCAGGTCGCCGGCCGAGCGGGCCATCGGGCCGACCACGGCGAGGTCGATGTCGGCGGGCAGCGCGGGGGCGTGCGGCGGCACCATGCCGCGGGTCGGCAGCAGGTGCAGGGTCGGCTTGTGCGCGTACACGCCGCAGAAGTGGGCGGGGGTGCGCAGCGAGCCGGCGATGTCGGTGCCCAGCGACAGCGGGCCGTAGCCGGCGGCCAGCGCGGCCGCCGACCCGCCGGAGGAGCCGCCGCTGGTGCGGCCGTGGTCCCACGGGTTGTTGGTGGTGCCGTGGATCTCGTTGTAGGTCTGGATGTCCCGCAGCCCCAGCGGCACGTTGGTCTTGCCGAGCACCACCGCGCCGGCCGCCTTCACCCGGGCCACCTGCAGCGCGTCCTCGTCCGGCACGTGGTCCCGGAACTGCGGCATCCCCCAGGTGGTCGGCAGCCCGGCGACGTTGTACGACTCCTTGACGGTCAGCGGGATCCCCAGCAGCGGCCGCCGCTCGCCGCGCGTCAACGCCCGGTCGGCCTCCCGGGCGGCCGACCGGGCCCGCTCGAAGTCCGGTGCGCAGACCGCGTTGAGCGCCCCGTCCTCCTGCTCGATCCGGGCGATCGCGCCCTCGGTCAGTTCCACCGAGGTGACGTCCCCGGCGTGCAGGGCCGCGGTGAGTTCCCGGGCCGTGGCGTAGGTCCATTTCTCCATGGACGGGACGGTACGTGAGCTCGGTCGGGGGCACGAAATACCTTTCCGAGCAAGCGGGTTGAGCGATCTTCCGCCAGATCATGACGGCCGGTCAGCCGCTGCTGCGGCGATCGACGGCGCGCTGACGGCGCGCTGCCGGTGATCTGCCGGCGATCTGACGGCGGGTGCCGGGACCGTTGTCACCGAGGCCGGGACGCACCGGCGGGAGAGGCGGAGGAACCATGGACGTGAAGCCGGGCGCGACGCTGGACGAGGTGCCGGACGCGGCGTCGGACGAGGTGCTGGACGAGTCGCTCGTCGCGCGGATGCGGGAGTACCTGGCCGCGGGCACGGCGATGGACCTGCCGACCCTGGAGGCGCTGTACGACGAGGAGTTCGAGAACCTGCGGATCGACGAGGCCGGCCAGGTGGTGCGGCTGACCAAGGCGCACTTCATGGCGCGCTTCCGCGGCCTGGCCGCGCAGGGGCAGCGCATCGGCGAGGACACCCGGGACGTCCGCTTCCTGGCCACCACCCGGCACGGCGACCAGGGCACCGTGGTGATGTACCGCTGCGAGCAGGGCGTCCCGGCCCGCTACACCTTCGTCTGGCGCTGGGCGGACGGCCACTGGGCCACCGTGCTGCGGGAGTTCAGCTTCGAACGGGACGTCAGCGGGCTGAAGCGGATGATGGCCGAAGCCGCCGCCCGGGGCTGACGCCCGCCGCCCGCAGCGGCCCCCTCACGGACTCACAGGCTGGTCTGGCCCTTGCGCAGCGGCAGCAGCCGCTCCTGCGGGCCGTTCCCGTCCTCCCAGCGCAGCCGCACGGTGAAGCGGCGCTCGCCGCGGTGCACGGTCCCGACGGGCAGCCAGGGCAGCGGGTAGCGGCCGTCGCGGTCGATCCGGGCCAGTGGGAACTCGTCCGGCGCGAGGTCGGCGAGCTGCACCGGATCCCCGTCCGCGGCGGCGAGTTCGACCCGCACGGCGGTCGCGGGCGCGGGCCCCCGGTTCCACACCACCAGGTGGTACCCGGCCTCCCGGACCGTCTCGTCCGGCAGTTTCACCTTCGCGAACTCCGCCGTCCGGTGGAAGTACGCGGTGACCTCGGCCGCCCGCTCCTGCCGGCCCCGGAGGCGGTGCTGCCGGTACGCGGTGACGGCCGACAGCAGCAGCGCGGCCAGCGCTATCACGGTGCCCAACCAGGCGTTCACGGTGCTCGGTCCCCCTCGCCGACGCCGCCGCCCGGCGGACCCGGGCGGCTGGCCCGCCCAGCCTAGTGCCGGGTCAGGCGGCCTCTGCCGGGAGTCGCGGCGGGCGAAGGTTGCCTGACCCGGCACTTGGGCCTTCCCGTTCCGGGCCGGTGCGGTCAGCCGTTCTTGAGGCCCTCGGCGTCGAGGTCCGGGAGCAGGCGGTCCATCCAGCGCGGGGTCCACCAGGCGGCGGGGCCGAGCAGGGTCATCGCGGAGGGGACCATCAGCAGCCGGACCACGGTGGCGTCGATCAGGACGCTGACGGCCAGGCCCAGGCCCATCATCTTGATCACCACGTTGTCGCTGACGATGAACGCGGCGAACACGCTGACCATGATCAGGGCCGCGCAGCCGATCACCCGGGCGGTGGTCTCCAGGGCGTGCGCGACCGCGCCGCGGCTGTCGCCGGTGCGGCGCCAGCGCTCGTGGACCCGGGAGAGCAGGAACACCTCGTAGTCCATGCTCAGGCCGAAGACGATCGCGAACATCATCATCGGGACGTAGCTCTCGATCGGCACCTTGCCCGACACGCCCAGCGCCGGCCCGCCCCAGCCCCATTGGAAGACCGCGACCAGCACCCCGTACGAGGCGGCGATCGACACCAGGTTCAGCACGGCGGCCTTCAGCGCGACCAGCGGGGCCCGGAACACCAGCAGGATGATCAGGAAGGCCAGCGCCACCACCACCGCGATGATCAGCAGCAGCCGGCTCGCCACCAGGTCCAGGAAGTCGACCTGGGCGGCGGTGGTGCCGGTGACGTAGGTGGCCGCGGCGGTGCCCGCGACCGCGCCCGGCAGCACCTCCTCGACGAGGTGGCCGACCAGGTCGGTGGTCCGCCGGTCCTGCGGGGCCTGCGCGGGCGTGACGGTGGTGAACAGCACGTCGCCGTCCGAACTGGTCTGCAGCGGCGGCACGTCACTCACCGCGTCCGGCACGCCGGTCAGCGCCTGCTGGACGGCGGAGGCCAGCGCCGGACGGTCGGCGGCGGGCACCGCGGTCTGGTCGACCACCGCCGTCAGCGGGCCGTTGGAGCCCGGACCGAACGCCGCCGACATCAGGTCGAAGGCCCGCCGGTCGGTGAACGAGGTGGGGTCCGCGCCGTCCCCGATGTGCCCGAGCTGGATCGACGGCAGCGGCACCGCCAGCACCAGCACCGTCACCAGGCCCACCGCCAGGTACCGCCACGGGCGGTGCTCGACCCGCCGGGCGTACCGGTGCCACACGCCGGTCGGCTCGACGCCCTCGGGCTCCCCGCCGCCCTCCGCCACGGGCGGGCGGACGGTGAAGCGGTCCATCCGGCGGCCGACCAGGCCCAGCAGCGCGGGCAGCAGCGTCAGCGCGCCGCACACCGCCGTCACCACCGTGACGCCCGCCGCCAGCCCCAGCTTGGCCATGAACGAGATGCCCGACACCGACAGGCCCGCCAGCGCGATCACCACCGTGCAGCCGGAGATCAGCACCGCCCGGCCGCTGGTCGCCACCGCGTGCCCGGCCGCCGCGACCGGGTCCGCGCCGTCGATCAGGCCCTGCCGGTGCCGGGTCAGCAGGAACAGCGCGTAGTCGATGCCCACCCCCAGCCCGATCATCGTCGCCAGCGTCGGCGCCACCGTCGCGAAGGTGGTCAGCGCCGCCAGCAGGCCCAGCAGCCCCAGGCCCACCACCACCGCCAGCAGCGCGCTGACCAGCGGCAGCCCCGCCGCGATCACGCTGCCGAAGCCGAGCAGCAGCACCACGACCGCGACCCCGAACCCGATCAGCTCGCTGACCCGGTCGCTCGGCGCCGGCCGCGCCAACTCGCCCAGCGGGCCCCCGTACTCGACCTGCACGCCGGCCTGGCGCAGCGGCGCCACCGCCGCGTCCACCTGGTCCAGGTAGTCGTCGCCGAACGTCGCCAGCACCCCGTCGAAGCGCACCGTGACGTACGCCGTCAGCCCGTCCGCGGACAGCGGCCCGCCCGGCTGCGGGGCCTGGCCCGGCGGCGGCAGCGGGTCCTGCGCCGACAGCACGTGCGGCAGGTGCTGCAGCGACGTCACCGCCTGGTCCACCTGCGACTGGAACTGCGTCAGCGGCTGCCCGTCGTGCAGCACCACCTGCGCGCTCGTCCCGCCGATCGCCGGCTCGTGCGCGGCCAGCACGTTCGCGCCGTCCTGCGCCTGGGAGCCCGGCAGCGAGAAGTCGTCCGAGTAGCCGCCGCCCACCGCGTGGTTCGCGACCTGCACCCCCGCCAGCACCAGCAGCCAGCCCACCAGCACCAGCACCGGCCGCCGGGCGCACCACGCGCCCAGCCGCCACAGCAGGCCGCGGCCCCGCTCCGGCACGGACCCTGACACGGTGTCGGACGAGGACATCGACCCTCCCGGGGACGCGGTGTCACCCGCACCCGGTGACCGGACTCCGAACGGTAGCCACGCCCCCGCCGCCCGCCCCGGCCACCCGGCCCGCGACACGGCCGAACCCACCCGTACGCCGCCACCGGCCCGGCCCGGGCGGGGCGGGGCGGTCGCGGCGTACGGGTGGGCGCCGGGTGGGTGCCGGGGGCGGTCAGCCGCCGAGGCCGAGCCCGAGGCCGCCGGCGACGGTGACCTCCTGGCCGGTGACGTAGCGGGCGGCGTCCGAGGCGAGGAACGCGACGACCTCGGCCACCTCCCCGCCCGTCGCGAACCGCTGGAACGGGATGCCCGCGCTCATGGCCGCCCGCGCCTCGGCCGGAACACCGAGCTTGTCGTAGAGCGGGGTCTCGGTCGATCCGGGGCTGACGGCGTTGACGCGGATCCCCCGGGGCGCCAGTTCGAGCGCGAGCGACGGCAGCATCGCCAGCAGCGCCCCGCGCGTCGCCGCGACCACGGTGGCGCCCGGCGCTCCCCGGTCGGCCCCGACGATCCCCACGGTCAGGACGATCGAGCCGCCGTCGGTCAGCAGCGGCAGCGCCTTCTGCAGGGTGAAGTACTGGCCCTTGAAGTTGACGTCGACCGCCTCGTCGAAGGCATCCTCGGTCACCTCGGAGACCGGCGCGGGCCGGAAGACGCCCGCGTTGAGGAACAGCAGGTCCAGCGAGCCGAAGTGCTCGCGGACCGACTCGATCAGGGCGTCGGTGTCCGCCGTGACGCGGGCGTCGGCGCGGACGACGAGCACCTCCGGCGGCAGTTCGCGCCGGGCCCGCGCGATCGACTCGGGGTTCCGGCCGGTGACCGCGACGCGGTACCCGCGCTCGTGCAGCAGTTCGGCGGTGGCTCGGCCGATGCCGCTGGTGCCGCCGGTGATGAGGGCAGTGGGCATGGGGACTCCTCTGAGGTGGGGTGGAAGGGGGGTGAGGGCGGGCGGCCCGTGGTGTCCGGTGCGGGCGGTGCGGAGCAAGTGCGTTCGGGTGCCGGGTGCCGGGTGTTGGGTGTTGGGCGTCGGCTAGCGCGGGTCGGTCGGGCCGCGGTCGGCCGGACCGCTCGGCAGCGTCACGGCCGTCTCCTCGATCCGGACGAAGCGGCCGTCGGGGTCGCGCCGCGCGAACACGTACACCTCCTGGACGGTCCGGCCGCCGTCGCGGTCGACCAGCTCGACGACGTGGCGCTCCGCGTAGCCGCTGCCGTCGGCGAACTCGTCCAGAACGGTGACCTCGGCGCGCTCGACGGCCTCGCGGAGCCGGACGACGCGGGCGAGGAACCCGGCGCGGTCGACCCAACTCCCGTCCACGCGCTGGCGGAAGGCGGGGGCGAAGTGCCGGTCGACCGCCTCGTGCGCCGGTAGCCGCCGGTTGTTGAACAGGTCGTCGACGGCGTCCTTGAGCGTGCTCATCGAGGTCCTCCCGTCGTCGCGCGGGACGCGCTTCTCGTCGTGGTGCTCACGGGCCGGGCGTCCCTCACGCGGCGGTGAGCACGATCTTGCCCCGGAGGTGCCCGCGGGCCGCCCGCTCGTGCGCCTCGCGGGCCTCCGCGAGCGGGAACGTGCTGTCGACGGCGACGCGGAGCGCGCCCGTGTCGAGCAGGCGGCCGAGTTCTTCGAGCTGCCGGCCGTTCGAGCGCACCTGGGTGCCCGAGGTGGTGACGCCCAGTCGGGCGACCTCCGCCGGGTCGTACGCGGCGAAGAAGACGTAGTACAGCGCGCCGCCGGGCTTGAGCGTCCGCAGGAAGCGACCGCTCCCGGGGCCGCCGACGGTGTCGAGCACCAGGTCGACGTCACGGACGGCCTCCTCGGGCGCGGTCCTGGTGTAGTCGACGAACTCGTCGGCGCCGAGCTCGCGCAGGAACCGCTCGTGCGGGCCCGAGGCGACCGCGACGACCCGGGCGCCCTTCCACTTCGCGAGCTGCAGCCCCAGGTGCCCCACGCCGCCGGCCGCGCCGTTGACCAGCACCGTCATCCCGGGGCCCAGCGGCCGGGGTCGGTGCTGCTCCTCCTGGAGGGGGTTCGGGTGGTCGTGCCCGAGCTCCACCAGGTGCTGCCACGCGGTGAGCCCCGACATGGCCGCCCCCGCGGCGTGCACGTGGTCGACGCCGGCCGGCTTGTGCGCGAGGTCGGCGGCGGGCGCCGTCACGTACTCGGCGTACGCGCGGCCGTCGAAGCTCGGGAAGCGGAGCATGCCGAAGACCTCGTCGCCGACCGAGAAGCCCGCCACGTCGGCCCCGACCGCCGCGACCACGCCGGACACGTCCGACCCCGGGACGGCGGGGAGGCGCACGGGCGGCCTCAGCTCGGGCGGGATGCCGGGCATCCCGTCGCGCAGGTACCAGTCCGGGGGGTTGAGGCCGACGGCGTGGACCCGGACCAGCACCTCGCCCGGCTGCGGCCGGGGGACCGGCACCTCGTCGCAGCGCAGCACCTCGGGGCCGCCGAACTCGTGCAGCCGGATCGCCTTCATCGTCTTCGCCGACATGGTGATTCTCCCTCTTCCCGCAGGCGGGATAGGCTAGGCGTAGCACCGCTACGCATATCCGTAGCAGTGGTACGAATATAAGTAGCACTGCTACGCATGTCAAAGGAGGACCCTTGCGAGCCGACGCCAGGAAGAACCGCGACCACCTGCTCGCCGTCGCGCGCGTCGCCGTCGCCGAACAGGGCGCCGACGCGTCCCTGCGCGACATCGCCCGGCGGGCCGACGTCGCCCTCCCCACGCTCTACCGGCACTTCCCGACCCGGGAGGCGCTGCTCGACGCCCTGCTCCGGGAGGGCTTCGACGCACTGGCCGACCGGGCGGCCGCACTCGAAGCCTCTGACCCGCCCGAGGACGCCCTCGTCGCGTGGCTGCGCGACTGCGTCGCGCTCGCCCGCGAGTACCGGGGCGTCACCGAGCTGATGGCGGCCGCCATCGCGGACCCCGACTCCGCGCTGCACACCTCCTGCGTCACCATGCGCGCGGCGGGCACCCGGCTCCTCACCCGCGCCCAGGACGGCGGCGCGGCCCGGGCCGACCTCGACGGCGCGGAACTGTTCGCCCTCGTCGCGGCCCTCGCGTGGCTCGGCGACCACGGCTCGTTCGTACCGTTCGCCGACCACCTCTTCACCGTGATCACCGACGCGGTCCTGACCGGAGGGGCGGACCGCGGCGCCGAGGAGGAACGCCACTGACGCCAGGTCGGGCGCGGACGGGGACGGGAGCGCGGACGGGAGTGCGGACGGGGGCGTTGGCGCGGGTGCGGGTGCGGGTGCGGTGTTGGCGCGGGCGCGGGCGTGAGCGCCCCCGGCCCGCCCCGGCCGGAGGCTGCTAGCATCGGCGCCGTCGCGACTGGCGAGAGGTGGAGCACCACCGGGGAGCGGCACCGCACTGCACGGGACCGGCACCGTCCGCCTGGGTGTCCTCCGAAGCCGACACGCGACTTCACGGAGGGGGCCACCGCCATGGACCTTCGGTACGGGATCAACCCGCAGAACACCCGCGCCCGGATCGAGCCGCTGCCCGGCGCCGAGCTGCCGCTGCGCCTGCTCAACGGACAGCCCTCGTACGTCAACCTGCTGGACGCGCTGAACGCCTGGCAGCTGGTCAGCGAGGCCGCCGCCATGTTCGGCCGCCCCGCCGCCGCCTCCTTCAAGCACGTCTCCCCGGCCGGCGCCGCCCTCGCCGGACCGGTCGACCCGGCCACCGCCGAACCGTACGCCCTCGACCCGGCCGCCGTCGGCCCGCTCACCTCCGCCTACCTGCGGGCCCGCGACGCCGACCCGAAGTCCTCCTACGGCGACCTGGTCGCCGTCTCGCACGAGGTCGACGCCGAACTCGCCGACCTGCTCGCCCGGGTGGTCTCCGACGGCATCGTCGCCCCCGGCTACGCGCCCGGCGCCCTCGACGTGCTGACCCGGAAGAAGGGCGGCCGCTACCTCGTCCTGGAAGCCGACCCCCGGTACGTCCCGTCCGCCGTCGAGACCCGCGAGGTGCACGGCCTGCGCCTGGTCCAGGACACCGACACCACCCCGCTCACCGCCGCCCTGCTCGCCGACGTCCGCACCGGCACCCTCACCCCCGCCGCCGCCGACGACCTGCTGCTCGGCCTCGCCGTGCTGCGCCGCACCCAGTCCAACTCGGTCTGCTACCTGCGCGACGGCGCCGCCCTCGGCATCGGCGCCGGCCAGCAGTCCCGGGTCGACTGCACCCGGCTGGCCGGCGCCAAGACCGACACCTGGTGGCTGCGCCGCCACCCCGCCGTCCGGGCCCTCGACTTCCGCCCCGAGATCCGCCGCCAGGACCGGATCAACTGGCGGATCCGCTACCTGGAGGGCGACCTCACCCCCGACGAGCGCACCCGCTTCGCCGCCGCCCTGAGCGGCGGCGGCGACGTCCCCGACGAGCTCGGACCCGACGAACGCGCCCGCTGGGCGGCCGAGTTGGACGGCGTCGCGTTCGTCTCCGACGGCTGCCTGCCGTTCCGCGACAACGTCGACCACGCCCGCCGCCACGGCGTCCGCGCGATCGCCGAACCCGGCGGCTCGCTGCGCTCCGCCGAGGTCGAGACCGCCTGCGCCGAACACGGCATCACCCTGGTCCACACCGGCCTGCGGCTGTTCCACCACTGACGGCCGGGTGCCGGAGCCCCGTCACCGGAGTCCCGTCACCGGCCTTCCGTCACCGGCCTTCCGCGATCGGCGTCCCGCTGTGGGCGCCGGGGCATCCGGTCCGTCCAGGCGCGCTGTTCGGGGGTGTCCGGGACGGCCAGGCCGCGGGCCCGGGCGATCCGGTCCCAGGTGTCGTCCGGGTCCGCGCCGGAGCGGACCAGGACGGCGGCCGCCAGTAGTGAGGAGCGGCCGATCCCGGCCCGGCAGTGCACCACCAGGTGGTCGCCCGCGGCCAGACGCCGGGTCAACTCGTCCACCGCCGGCAGGACTTCGGACAGGACGGGCACGGTGCGGTCCGGGATCGGCACGGCGGTGAAGCGCAGTCCGGCGGCCCGGGCGAGGGAGGCCTCCGCGGCCAGCCCGAGCTCGGCGGACTCCGCCGGGGTGAGCGCGCTGACCAGCCCGCTCACCCCGAGGGCGGCCAGCGCCGCCAGTTCCTCCGCCAACCAGTCGCCGCCGCGCGGCCGGGCCATGGTGCTGAGCCGACCCGGTCCGGGACGGTCGATCGTGAACAGGGCGGGACGCATGACGGGAGCCGACCTCCGGACGGGGCGGGGGTGTTCGGCCGCGCGGGAGGGGGCGGCCGGTGCGCGGTGCGCGGTGCGCTACGTGGTGCGGTGCGTACCGGCCCGGCGGTCGGCAGGACAGCGGACCGGGGCGTCGGCAGCGGGGAACGGCCGACCGGACGGGCGCGCGCGGACGAACGGGCGCGGCGCGGCGGCGGGCGGTGCACCGAGGCTAGCACCACCCGCCGGGCCCGAGGAGTCGGCGAGCCCTCCCGGCCGGTCCGTCCGGGCCGGTTCGTTCAGGGGTGCGGCGTGCCGAGGAAGCGCAGCACGGCCAGGACGCGGCGGTGGCCGGTGTCGGCGACCGGGAGGTCGAGTTTGGCCAGCCCGCTCAGCCCCGTCCCGGTGGCGGGGCCGGCCCCCACCGCCCCGTCCTGGTGGAAAACGTCGCGGCCCAGGACCACACCGGCACCAGGGCCAGGTGCGGCAGGACGCCGACGGCCAGGAAGCCGGCGTCGCGCCGCACCCGCCGGGCTCGGAGGACCGGGCGCCTCAGCCCGGGTCGAATCATCACGGCTCGACGGTAGGCCACCGCCGCAGGAGCACACCATGAAGCCCGCACCCGACTTCATGGTGAACCCAGCACCACCCCGCCCGAGGAGCCAGGCCTCCCCACCCTCCCCGCCGAACCGCGCCCGCCGGGGTGTCACGGCCCGTCAGCGCGGGAAGCACCGGGGCATGCGGACGGAACCGACCTCCTGGGCCAGGGCGCTGGCGGAGCACGAACTCGCCGGGCCGCTGCCCCGTCGCTGGGCGCACACCCGGGGCGTGGCCGAGCAGGCCGGACGGCTCGGAGGAATCCTGGGGCCCCGGACCGGCCTCCTCGTCCGCGCCGCTCTGCTGCACGACGTCGGCTACGCGCCGAGGCTGGCGGCCACGGGGTTCCACCCGCTCGACGGCGCGCGGTTCCTCCGTGACGCCCATGGAGCGGACGATCAGCTCACGCGGCTGGTGGCGAACCACTCGTTCGCGCTGCTCGAAGCGGAGGAGCGCGGTCTCCGGCGGGTGCTGGAGGCCGAGTTCCCGTTGCCGGCGGACCAGCGCCTGGTCGACGCACTGGTGTGGTGCGACATGACGACGACGCCCGACGGCCTCCCGACCACGGCCGGCGCGCGCGTGGCGGAGATCCTCGGCCGCTACGGGGCGGAGAGCGTGGTGGGACGGTTCATCAGCCGGGCGTCGCCGGAGATCCTCGCGGCCGTGGCGCGGGTGGAGGCGGCGCTGGCGGTTCACCCCAGGTAGGGGTAGGTGCCCGCGAGGTAGTCGCCGATCTGCTGGCGCATGCTGGGGTGGATGTCGTACTGGTCGAGGTCGGCGGGCCGGACGAAGCGGACGCCGTCGGCCTCGTCGTTGATCGTGGGTTCGCCGCCGACGGGGCGACCGATGTAGGTGTTCTCGTACTGCTGGCGGATCTCACCGTCGGTGTAGGCGACGATGTGGTGCGGGTTGGTGTAGACGCCGAGGAAGCCGGTGATCTCGGCGACGATGCCGGTCTCCTCCAGGCACTCGCGGACCGCGCACTGGGCGGCGGTCTCCCCGATGTCCTGGGCTCCGCCGGGCAGCGCCCACTGGCCCGTGTCGCGGCGGCGCTGCAGCAGAACGGCGCCGGAGTCGTCGACGACGAGCAGGTTGCTGGCCGGGATGAGGGTGTTGGCCTTGGGCGCGCTCGGGTCGTTGTAGTACTCAGTCCTGCCCATGTGTGGCGATCCCCTCCTAGTCGGGCATCCAGGGCCGCGCCCGGGCCCAGACTGCTTCGAAGCTCTGGACGTAGTTGTCGAACCAGCCGGTGGTGTCCACCCGCTTGAGGTGGAGCAGGGGGTTGGCGCTGGCCGGCCGGCCGTAGATGTGGGGGTTGACCAGCAGGTCGTCGTCGTAGCGGAAGAGGGAGTTGTACAGCGTGGTGTCGTGCAGCCGTACCTCGCACCCCTCCTTCGTGAGCAGGGAGCGGTAGTAGGTGAGGGAGGCCCGGATCTTGGCGGCGAGGGCGTCGCCGATGCCTTCCTCCCGTCCCCGGACGGCGGCGGTCTGCCCTCCGGGATCGCCGAAGCACAGCCGAACCCGGACGCCGTCGGCAGCCCGTTCGGCGAGCATCTCGGCGACGTGCGGATTGGACTGCGCGAAGAACGTCCCGGAGAAGACCAGCACGTCGATCTGTCCCCGGGATTCCCGTAGCAGGGACAGCCAGGTCTCACGGGGCACGCTGGCCCGGTTCTGGTGGGTGCCGACGAGTTCAGCGCCTGACCCGCCCGGCCGCCTGCCCGCACGGAGCTGCGGGTCCGGCCAGAGGAAGGTCTCCTCCACCCGCAGGAAACGGGCGACGCGGAATCGGTGCCTCGGACGGGGCACACGCCCGCCGAGCCAGCGACCGACGGTCTTGGGGTCCACCCCGCAGGCTTCGGCGAGCGCCTCGGGCTCGACGCCCCGCCGGGCCAGCACGGAGTGGAGTCGCTCGTTCACGGAGACCATCCAAGCGGAGCCGGGCGGGGCGCTGCAAGGAGGCCGCCGGGCGCTCGGGCGGAACTGACGGCCCGACAAGCTGCTTACCCTGGCGGCATGCAGCTCATCGTCCTGTGGGACATCGACCACACCCTCATCGAGAACGCGGGGGTGAGCAAGGAGATCTACGCCGCCGCGTTCACCGCGCTGACCGGAACCCCTCCGGTCACGGGAGCGTCGACGGAGGGCCGCACCGACCGCCTGATCATGCGGGACATGTTTCGCGGGCACGGTCTTCCGGAGCCCGACTGGTCGACCGTCGAGGCTGCTCTCACCCGGTCCGGCGAGGAGCGCCGGGGGGAACTGCGGCGACGCGGGACGGTGCTCCCGGGGGTGCTCGATGCCCTCGAAGCCGCTTCGGTCCGGGCCGATTGGGTGTCGTCGGTGCTGACCGGCAACATCGCGGCGAACGCCCGGGTGAAGCTGACGGCATTCGGTCTCGACAGCTCGCTGGACCTCGCCGTCGGGGCCTACGGCGCCGACGCGGAGCGGCGCCCCGACCTGGTCGAGGTCGCCCGCAGGCGGGTTCGGCGCCACCGCGGGCTGTCCGTCGGCGTTCCGGTGGTTCTGGTGGGAGACACGCCGCGGGACGTCGAGGCGGCGCTCGCCACGGGTTCCGGGATCGTCGCGGTCGCCTCCGGTGTCCACGGCCGGGCCGAACTTGAGGCGGCGGGCGCTCCGGTGGTGCTGCCCGACCTGTCGGACACGGCAGCTCTCCTCGCACTGTTGGAAAACGTCCCAGGACGTCCCTGAACCGTCCGCGAACGCGGTGGTGCGGTCCACGCGGGCTCCGCGACCATCGGATTCCCGAGGAAAGGCGCACGTGGATGACCGACTGGGAGTTCGTGAAGGACCGGACCGCCGCCGACGGCGCGGTGTGGAGGTCCGCCGACGGCCTGCTCTACAAGCGGACCGGCGGCGAGGACCTGCGGGCGGAGGGCGAGTTCCAACAACTGGTTTTCGGCCTCGGCTACCCGGTGCCGGAGATCGTCGACAAAGGCCCGGAGGGCGGGCGGTACTTCGTCGTCGAGCGCGCCATCGGCGACACCTCGCTGCACGAGGAGGCGTTGGCCGACGCAGGGCGGGACGGTCAGGTCAGCCATCGGGTGGTCGGTACGGCGGCCGCCGTCGCGTCGAAGCTGCTGCAGGCCCAGGCGAGGCACCCCCTCCCCACCACGCCGTGGTTCGAGAAGGCGGCCTTCGCGGCCGAGGTCTTCGAGGAGAACCCGGACTTCGACACCCCGCGCGTCCACGAGGCGGTCGAGCACGCCCTCGACCGGCTGGCCCGGCTCCCGATGGTGCGCGGGCACCTGGACTACGGCCTGCCCAACGTCCTCCGGGCCGGGGTCATCGACTGGCAGCATCACGGACCGGTCCCGCTCGGCTACGACGTCTACCCCGCGCTCGACATCGTGGCCTTCAAGGGCGGCGGCAAGGGCTACAGCGTCACCCCGGAACAGCGCACCGCCTACACCGCCGCCCTCGACGAGACCACCGCCTCCCTGATCGGGCAACGCGTCAGCGAGCACTTGAGCGACTTCCTGCTCGTCAAGTGCTTCTTCTTCCTCGCCCTCATGCGGCCCACCGACCCCGCACGGCACGACAAGCACGTCAAGTGGCAGTACCGCCGCACCCTCTTCACGACGGGACTCGATCAGTATGAGTCGTCCGGCACGATCGACACCGGCACCTTCCCCAGCCTGGAACGGTTCACCGCTGAACACCGGTAGGCCGGTCCCCGCCGTCCGCGACCGCGACTACCTGATGGACCACCACGGGGTCGTCTTCAAGGTCATCGGTGACAGCCACCCCGGCAGCCACTACCTCGGTTACGTCAAGTACCACCCCGACGAGAAGGGCGACCGCAGGCTGTTCGGCCGGACCTACCGGCAGAACAGCGTCGTGTCGAAGTCCTTCGGCATCCTGGCCGGCAGGCCGGAGTGCTACGTCTACTCCGACACCCTCGGCTGCGTCATCACCGGAATCCCGCGCGAGGACGTGGCCGTCCACTACTCCTGCCGCCGGGCCCTCGCCGCCATCCACGAGGACCCCGGTACGGTCGCCGACAACCCGGCCGGCAAGGACCTCCTGGCGATCGCCGGGTGGATCACCGCGAACGACGCCCGGGGCCTGATCGGCGTCACCGGCTCCTTCCTCGTGGGCTGCTTCAACGAGCGCTCCGACATCGACCTGGTCTGCTACGGGCCGGAGGGCTACCAGGCCGCGCAGGAGCTGTTCCGGCAGGCCGATCTGATCCGTCCGTACGACGGGGACGACCTCACCCGGCTGTACCTCCGCCGGGCCAAGTACCTGGAGGGCAGTTCCTTCGACGCCCTCATCACGCAGGAACGTCGCAAGCTCCAGGGACTCACCGTGGGCGCCGGCGCGCACGTCAACTGCGAACCCATCCGCTCCGACCGCGACAGGACCTTCGCCCGGATCTCCTCCAAGGAGATCGGCGAGATCTCGCTCCTCGCCAAGATCACCGACCACGCCGAGGGCCTCACCACCCCGGCCGTCTACGGGATCAAGGTCAAGACCATTCTCAGCTCGACCATCGACGAGACCGACTCCTTCGCCCGCCGGATCACCCACATGCGCTCGTACCTCGGCGCCTACACCGGTGCGTTCCGATCCGGCGACACCGTGCACCTGGCCGGCAAGCTCGTCCACACCCGGGACGGCGAACACAGCGGCTTCGGCATCGAACTCACCCCCTGGACCGTCAGCGGCTCCTACACCGCCCACCTGACCGGATAGGAGCCGCACCGTGACCCTGCTCGTCATCCGGCACGCCGAGTCCGTCGAGAACGCCGACAAGTACAACGGCTTCCACCAGGACCCCCGCCCCTACAGCGGAGCCGCCGCCCACGCCGTCTCCCGCACCATCGTCGGCCTCACGCCGCGTGGCTACCGGCAGGCCCAGTGGCTCGCCGAGGTCCTCCCGCAGCTCGCGGGCCCCGAGCCGCACGTCTACACCTCGACCTACCGCAGGGCGATCGACACCGCCGCGATCGCACTCCCGGCCCTCCCTGACGGGTGGCCCCGGCAGACCGCGCTCCTGGACGAGCAGCACTACGGCGACGCCACCTACATGACCAAGCGCGAGCTCTACGACAGCTACCCCGCACTCGCCGAGGACCGCCGCCTGCGCAAGCACCTCTGGACCGCGCCGGGCGGCGGCGAGTCACTCGCCGAGGGCGTGCTCAAGCGGGCCGCCGAGTTCGCCGCCCTCGCCCAGGCCGAACTCCAGGAATCGCGCACCGTCGTGGCCTTCACCCACCAGACCGCCGCGGTGGCGCTGCGATCCCTGCTCGAACTCCGCACCCTGCCCGAGATCCTCGCCGAGGAGCGCAAGGGCAAGACGCCCAACGCCGCGATCCTCCACTACCAGCTGCACGACGGCCGGTTCACCCGGACGGGAACCACCACCCCACCGATCTAGGAGGAGCCCGTGCGACACCTGTTCCTCAACGGGCCCGTCCAGAACGGACCCTTCACCTTCGCCACCCACCCCGGCAAGGCCGTCGGCATCCGCCTCGCCGCCGCCCTCAACGCCATCCTCGGCTCACCCCCCGCACCCCACCTGTGGAACACCGTCACCCTCGCCGGAGACCTCCGCCACCGCCAGGCCGACGGCCCGACGATCCCCCGCCGGCGCTTCGAGGCCGACCTGATAACCGACAAGTACCCGTCCGGACAGGACCCGGCGGGCGGCATCATGACCGACACCGACGCCGAGGTCGCCGACCTCGCGCTGGAGATGATCGAGACCAACCTCCGCGCCGGCACCCTCACCCTCAGCCGCGAGACCGTTCCCACCTGCCGGGCCTGCGGCCACATGACCGGCACCGGCAGCCACCCCTGCAACGCCTGCGGCAGCACCGACACCGAGGACCGTACCGGCCTCCACCTCGTCGCCGAACCCGCGAAGGACCGCCCCGTCCTCGACCGCTCGGACATCCACGCCAGCCACCGCCGGCAGCCCAAGCACCTCCAGCACACCGCCGGCAACGTCGCCGGGCGGCTGATGCTCTCCCGGACCCGCGACCACGGCATCGACCTCTCGCCCCTCGGCCTGGGCGGCCTCGTCCTCGACCCGCGCGCCGGCATCCACGCCACCGTCCTCGCCGCAGCCCGACGGCACGAAGCGGACACGGCCGTCATGACCATCACCGAGAACGCGGCCCACCACATCGCCGCCCACGGTCGGCACTTCCGCGAACACGGCGGCACCCGGCTCCAGTACGCCCTGCACGGCCGCCTCCCGTACGACCACACGGCAAGCCTGCAGCCGCTGTACGAGACGTACCGGGCGACCCGGGAGGTCGAGGACGACTTCGTGCAGTGGTTCCTGCCGCTCTTCTCCCTCGCGGCCAAAACCGGGACCCGGCCCGGCCAACTGCCCGCGCTCTTCAAGTATTACGTGCGGACGCGGCTGGCACGGCCCGACCAGGTGGACGAGGCCGTCCTCGATTTCGTGCGGTGCTCGGTCCGGTCCGGGCGGGTGGGGTGGATCGTGGACGGGCAGGCGCTGGGCGCGGTGATGGCGGAGTTCAGGGGGTGTGCGGGGGGCGGCCGGCGAGGCCGTGGAGGAGGAGGTCGGTGAGGGTGTCGATGACTTCGGCGTCGGGGTGGGCGGGGGAGGGGGTGGTGAGCAGGGCGTAGGAGAGCAGGGAGAGCATCGCGCCCATCGCGGGGGCGAGCAGGGCGGGGTCGCCGGGGAGGGGGTGGCCCTGTTCGGCGAGGTAGGCGAGGTGGTCGCGCAGGACGTCGGTGTCGTCGGTGAGGCGCTGCCAGGCCCGGCCGGAGCGGGGGCCGGCGGCGACGATCGACTCGAAGAGGGCGACGGCGACCGGCAGGTGGTCGCGCATCGCCTGCCAGGACGCGCCGAGGTGAGCGTGCAGTTGGGCCCGGTCGCTCAAGTCGTGGTCGCGCGGGTGGACCTCGGCGACGACCTGTTCGCGGGCCTGGGCGCGGACGTCGTCGAGCAGGGCGCGCAGCAGTTCGTCCTTGTCGGCGAAGTGCGCGTAGAACGAGCCGGTGGCCCGGCCGGCGGCCGCCGTGATGTCGGTGATCTTGGTGTTGAGGTAGCCGCGTTCGACGAACTGCCGCCGGGCGGCCTCCAGTAGTGCCGCCCTGGTCTCCGCCGCCTGCGCCTTGCGCACGCTCATCGCGTCCGGCCTCCCTCGCCTCGTCCTGTTCCGGCCCGTTCCGGTCGCGCCTTGACCCGACGCTCGTGCGGACATCATACTGACGGCCGGTTCAGTGAATCTAAATTCATTGAACGAGGATTCAGTGAGGGGTGGACACATGAAGGCGGTAGTGATCGGCGCGGGAGTGGCCGGGTCGGCGAGCGCGATCGCGCTGCGCCGGATCGGCGCCGAGGTGACGGTGTACGAGGCGTACCCGGACCCGGCGGGACCGGTCGGGGCGTTCCTGAGCCTGGCCGTCAACGGCCTGCGCGCGTTGGACTCGCTGGGCTGCCTGGAGGCCGTGCGGGCGGTGGGCTTCGAGGTCGATCGGCAGCTGATGTGGTCCGGGCGCGGCAGGCGCCTCGGCGACGTCCCGCGCGGCCGGGCGGCGGACGACCCGCTGCGCAGCGTGACGCTGAGGCGGGCCGACCTGGTGGCGGCGCTGCGGGCCGAGGCGGTCCGGCGCGGCGCGCGGATCGTGGTCGACGAGCGGCTCGGCGGCCCGGACGGGGGAGCGGGGCAGGCGGACGAGGCGGTGGCCGGGGCCGACCTGGTGGTCGGCGCCGACGGCCTGCGCTCGACCGTCCGGCGGATGCTCGACCCGGCCGGGCCGCAGCCCGCCTACGCCGGGCTGTACGGGGTGGCCGGCGTCGCCCGCGCGGTGCCGGAGGCGGGCCCGGGGCGGACGTTCAACATGACCTTCGGGCGGCGCGGCGCGTTCGCGCACCTGCCCGCGCCGGACGGCACGGTCTGGTGGTCCGCGCAGATCGCCGACCCCGTCGCGCCGGCCGAGATCAAGCTCGGCGCCGAGGAGCTGGCCGAGCTGTTCGCGGCCGAGGCGGTGCCCCGGCGGATCCTCGGCGCGACGGAGCGGATCGACGCGGCGACGCTGTTCCACGTCCTGCCGCCGGTCCCGCGCCGCCAGGACGGCCGGTGCGTGCTGGTCGGCGACGCGGCGCACCCGGTGGGCGCGGGGCAGGGCGCGTCCATCGCGCTGGAGGACGCGATCGCGCTGGCCCGCGCCCTGCGCGCCGAGCCGGACCGGCCCACCGCGCTGGCCGCCTTCGACCGCGAGCGCGCCGACCGGGCCGGGAAGCTGGCCCGTACGGCGGCCACCAACCGGAGCGCCAAGACCGCCGGCCCGCTGGCCTCCCTGGTCCGGGAGGCGGTGATGCCGCTGGTGTTCACCCGGGTGTACAGCCGGTCCACGGACTGGCTGTACGACTACCGGCCGGGCGCGCTCCCGCAGTGAGGAGCGGGAGCGGGTGAGGGGCGGGAGCGGCTGAGGGACGGGAGTGGGTGAGGAGTAGGTGAGGGGCGGGGGCGGCTGAGGGTGGAGCGGGGGAGTCAGGCCCGGACGAAGCCGATCTCCACCGAGGCGAGGAACGGCTGGACGCCCACGCAGCGCCAGCCGACCGCCTCCACCGCGCTGATGATGACGTCGATCTCCTTGCGGATCCGGCGCATCGGCACCGGCCGGTCGAGGTCGAAGCCGGCGACGAACGTCAGGTCGCCCCGCTGGTGGGCGGTCCTGGCGTCCGAGACGAGTTTCTGCATCCGCCAGGCGTGGATCAGGCCCACGGGATCCCTCCCTCTCGGTCGGTCACCTCCACTGTCGCACTCGTTCGGCGATCCGTCAGCAGGTCTGGCAGGTAAGGGAGTTGAGGAGAAAAGGGACCGGCCGGCCCCGGGGGAGGGGCCGGCCGGCGGGGGAGGGGATGCGGTCAGCGGGCGCCGAGCAGGTGCTCGATGGCCAGCTGGTCCAGGCGCTCGAAGGCCATGCCGCGCTCGGCGGCGGCGGTGACGTCGAACTCCTCGAACGCGGAGCGGTCGGCGATCAGCGCGGCCAGGCCGTCGGCGGCGGTCGGCTGGGCGAGCTCGTCCAGGCGGGCGGCGCGCAGCGCGTCCTGCACCTCGGAGTCGGCGCGGAAGGCCAGCGCCCGCTCCTTCAGCAGCAGGTAGTTGCGCATGTTGCCGGCCGCGGACTCCCAGACGCCGTCGAAGTCCTCGGTGCGCGGCGGCTTGAAGTCGAAGTGCCGCGGGCCCTGGTAGTCGGACGACTCCAGCAGGTCGACCAGCCAGAACGCCTGCCGCAGGTCGCCCGCGCCGAACCGGAAGTCCTGGTCGTACTTGATGCCGGACTGGCCGTTCAGGTCGATGTGGAACAGCTTGCCCGACCACAGGGCCTGGGCGATGCCGTGCGGGAAGTTCAGGCCCGCCATCTGCTCGTGGCCGACCTCCGGGTTGAGGCCGACCAGCTCCGGGCGCTCCAGGCGGTCGATGAAGGCCAGCGCGTGGCCGATGGTCGGCAGCAGGATGTCGCCGCGGGGCTCGTTCGGCTTCGGCTCGATCGCGAAGCGCAGGTCGTAGCCCTGCTCCGTGACGTAGTCGCCGAGCAGGTCGAACGCCTCCTTGAGGCGGTCCAGCGCCACCCGGACGTCCTTGGACGCGCCGTGCTCGGCACCCTCGCGGCCGCCCCAGGCCACGTACACGGTGGCGCCCAGCTCGACCGCCAGGTCGATGTTGCGGATGGTCTTGCGCAGCGCGTAGCGGCGCACGTCCCGGTCGTTGGCGGTGAACGCGCCGTCCTTGAAGACCGGGTGGGTGAACAGGTTGGTGGTGGCCATCGGGACCCGCAGGCCGGTGGACTCCAGGGCGCCCCGGAACCGCTTGACGATGGCCTCGCGCTCGGCGTCCGAGGAGCCGAACGGCACCAGGTCGTCGTCGTGGAAGGTCACGCCGTACGCGCCCAGGGCGGCCAGCTTCTCGACCGTCTCGACCGGGTCCAGGGCCGGACGGGTGGCGTCGCCGAACGGGTCGCGGCCCTGCCAGCCGACCGTCCACAGACCGAAGGTGAACTTGTCGTCGGGGGTGGGGGTGAGCTGGCTCATGGCGTACTCCAAACGCTGGTGATCGACCGGGGGGATCGACCGAGGGATCGACCGGTGGCCCGACGCGGATCGGGCCCGGCACCGACGGTAACCCGGATTGGGGGCTATTCGTAAGGCCGGAAGACAAATTAGTATGGCCAGGCCGCGAGGGGAAGCCCCCGCGCGCAACACCCGAAGAAAACCCCCCGGCCCGGACGCCCGCGGACCACCGGACGACCCCAGACAGGAGCAACGCCCATGGCACACCCGCAGGTGGTGATCGGCGTCGACAGCTCGACCCAGTCCACCAAGGCCCTGGCCGTCGACGCCGAGACCGGACAGGTCCTCGGCGAGGGCCGCGCCCCCCACCGGGTCGACTCCCGGCACGGCCAGGAGAGCGACCCCGACCAGTGGTGGGACGCCCTCACCACCGCCGTCGCCGCCACCGGCTGGGCCGACCGCGCCCAGGCCCTCGCCATCGGCGGCCAGCAGCACGGACTCGTCACCCTGGACGCCGCCGGGCGCCCCGTCCGCCCCGCCCTGCTCTGGAACGACGTCCGCTCCGCACCCCAGGCCGCCGACCTGGTGCGGAAGTTCGGCGCCCAGTGGTGGGCCACCGAGATCGGCAGCGTCCCCGGCGCCTCCTTCACCGCCGCCAAGTGGGCCTGGCTGCGCGCCACCGAACCCGACAACGCCGACCGCACCGCCGCCGTCCGCCTCCCGCACGACCACCTCACCGAACGCCTCACCGGCACCGCCACCACCGACCGCGGCGACGCCTCCGGCACCGGCTGGTGGACCCCCGACGGCTACCACGCCGCCGTCCTCGACCACATCGGGCTCGACCCCGCCCTGCTCCCCGCCGTCACCCCCGCCGGCACCGCCGCCGGACACGCCCTCCCCGGCGGACCGCTGCGCCCCGGCACCCCGATCGCCACCGGCACCGGCGACAACATGGCCGCCGCCCTCGGCCTCGGCCTCACCCCCGGCACCCCCGTGCTCAGCCTCGGCACCTCCGGCACCGTCTACACCGTCGCCCGCAACCGCCCCGCCGACCCCACCGGCACCGTCGCCGGCTTCGCCGACGCCCTCGACGGCTGGCTCCCGCTCGCCTGCACCCTCAACTGCACCCTCGCCGTCGACCGGATCGCCACTCTGCTCGGCCGCGACCGCCAGGACGTCGAACCCGGCGGCACCGCCGTCCTGCTGCCCTACCTCGACGGCGAACGCACCCCCGCCCTCCCGCACGCCAGCGGCCTGCTGCACGGCCTGCGCCACGACACCACCCCCGGCCAGCTGCTCCAGGCCGCCTACGACGGCGCCGCGTACTCGCTGCTCGCCGCCCTCGACGACGTCCTCGCCGTCGACGGCCCCGACGCCGCCGACCCCGACCGGCCGATCCTGCTGATCGGCGGCGGCGCCCAGGGCCGGGCCTGGCAGGACACCGTCCGCAGGCTCTCCGGCCGCCCCGTCCAACTGCCCGCCGCCCGCGAACTGGTCGCCCTCGGCGCCGCCGCCCAGGCCGCAGCGCTGCTCACCGGCGAGAGCGCCGACGCCGTCGCCCGCCGCTGGGGCACCGCCGACGGCCCGGTGCTGCCCGCCCTCACCCGGGACGACGCCGCGCTCGAACGGATCGCGACTACCATTTCGCACGCGGCCGCCCTGCAGGGGGACGGCGCGCACTGACGCGACACCCGGGCCGCCCCGCACCGAGGGGCGGCCCGGTCCGGTCCGGGCCGACCCGCGCGGGGCGGCCCGACAGACGCACGGACGAGCCGGACGACGGCACGGAGGAACGGGGCAGACGTGACAGAGGACGGGCAGCAGCCGTCGGACGGCGACCTCGCGACCAGGCGCGGCCCCGCCTCGCAGCAGGACATGCGGCGGCAGAACCTCGCCCTGGTGATGCGCACCGTCGCCGCCGCCCACCCGCTCTCCCGCGCCGACGTGGCCGGCCGCACCGGCCTGACCCGCACCGCCGTCTCCAGCCTGGTCGACGAACTCATCGGCGGCGGACTGCTGCTGGAGGGCGAACTCGAACGCAGCGGCCGGGTCGGCCGCCCCGGCCGCGCCCTGGTCCTCAACGGCAACGGCCCGGCCGGGCTGGGCCTGGAGATCGGCGTAGAGCACCTCAGCGCCTGCGTCCTCGACCTGCGCGGCGAGGTCCGGGTCGAACTGCACCGCCCCGCCGCCAACGCCGGCCGCCCCGCCGGGCAGACCCTCGCCGAACTCGCCGAACTCGCCGCGGCCGCCGAGGCCGAGGCCGTCGCGCTCGGCCTGCGGGTGGTCGGCCGGGTGCTCGCCGTCCCCGGCAGCGTCCCGCTGGACAACCCCGGCAACCGGATCGAGCACGCCCCCAACCTGGGCTGGCACCAGGTCGACGTCACCGAGCTGTGGCCCGGCCCCGGCACCGCCCCCGCCGTCGAGAACGAGGCCAACCTCGGCGCGCTGGCCGAACTCTGGCAGGGCACCGGCACCGGCACCTTCGTGCACATCTCGGCCGGCGAGGGCATCGGCGGCGCGCTCGTCCTGGACGGGCGCCTGTTCCGCGGCGTCCTGGGCTTCGCGGGCGAACTCGGCCACCTCACCGTCCGCCCCAACGGGCGCACCTGCTCCTGCGGCGCCCGCGGCTGCCTCGAACCGTACGCGGGCCTGGCCGCCGTACTCCGCTCCGCCGGGATCACCGACGACCTGGACCGGCCGGATAACCTGACGGACGGTCAGGAAGCCGACCCTATCACCGAGTTGGCCCGCCGGGCCGAAGAAGGGGACGCCGCCGTCCGGCGCGCCCTGCGGCACGCGGGCACCGCGCTCGGCACCGCGCTGGCCGCCGCGGTCAACCTGATCGACCCCGCCACGCTCGTCCTCGGCGGCGGGTACGCCGACCTCGCGCAGTGGCTGCTGCCCGCGATGCGGACCGAGCTGGCCGAGCTGATCCGGGTCCGCCCCTGGCCCGAAGAGGCCCTGCGCGCCTCGCCGTTGGGCCGCCGCGGCCCCGTCCTGGGCGCCGCCCTGGTCACCGTCCGCGGCCTGCACACCGACCCGGCCGGGCTCTGGCAGCCCGAGGCCGCCTGAGCCGTCCGGCCGACTCCGTCCGCCCGATCCCGTCCGCCCGATCCGTTCGGCGGGCGGGGTCGGGCGGACGCACAACGGCGGGGCCCGTCCGGGCCCCGCCGTCATCGTTCACGCTGTTCGGGTCGTTCGCTTCGTCCGCTCCGTCCGCTCCGTCTACCGGGAGGCGTCAACCCGCCCGTCTCCCGGGGGAGTCAGCGAACCGGCCGGTTCAGCGGTGCGCGCCCCGGCGGCGGCGACGCGCGACCAGCACGCCACCCGCGCCGAGCAGCGCCAGGCCGGCCACGGTGCTGCCGACCACGCTGGTGCCGGTGAACGCCAGGCTGTCGCCCGCCGGGCTCTCGGAGGCCGAGGCGCTCGGCGAGACCGCCGCGCCGGAGGGGCCCGCGCTCTCGGACGGGCTCTCCAGCACGGACTCGGAGGGCTTCGGCGACGGGGAGGTCTCCGTCGCGCTTGCCGGGCAGGTGTGCGACAGGTTGGACGTGCTGCCGCTGCCGGCCTTCACCTCGGCCACGGTCGACACGAGCTTGGCGCCCTCGGCCGACGCCAGGTGGGCGTGCTTGCCGACCGGGTTGGCGGGGAAGCCGGTGACGACCTGGGCGCCGCCCGGCTCGAAGGTCACGGTGAGCTTGACGAACTCGCCGCTCGGGAGGACGAAGTGCCAGCCGTCCCGGGCGACCGCGACGCCGGCGCAGGTGCGGACGGTCCCGGATCCGCGGTTCCACCGGTGACCGGACGCGTGGTGCTGGGCGGGTGCGTCCGGCCACCGGGGTCTGGGGGAGGGGGAGTTGCGGCGCGCGGTCGGTGCTGCTCGGTGCGGTGGCGGGACTCAGTGCTGCGGTAGGACGGCGGAGCGCAGGCCGCGCACGGTGAGTGCGGCGAGCACGGCGGGCAGTGCGGTGACGGTGTTGCGGTTGCCGTGGTCGTGCAGCAGGACGGTGTCCCCGGGGCGGGCCGTGGTGAGGACGGCGACGATCTCGGCGGGCGCGGTGCCGTCCCAGTCCCGGGGGTCGACGTCCCAGAGCGTCTCGGTCAGGCCCGCGTCGGCGGCGATCCGTCCGATCTCGGGGGAGGTGGCGCCGTACGGCGGGCGGAACAGGGCCGGCGGGCGGCCGGTGAGTTCGGCCAGGACGCGGTTGGTGGAGTGGATCTCGTCCCGGACGGCGGACGGTGCCAGGCCCGGCAGGGACGGGTGCGACCAGGTGTGGTTGGCGATCGCCATCCCGGCCCGGTCCAGGGCGCGGACCAGTTCCGGGTGGCGCTCGGCCTGCGCGCCGCACAGGAAGAAGGTGGCGCGGTGGCCGGCGGCGGTCAGGGCGTCGATCAGCTCGGGCGTGGAGTCCGGGTGCGGACCGTCGTCGAAGGTCAGCGCGAGGGTGCCGGACGGCGCGGGTGACGGGTGGGCGGCGGCGGTCTCGGCCATGCTGCTCTCCTCCGATCGATCCATCCGAAAGTTTCGAATACATTTCGAATGTTACGGTGTGACTCGGACGACGGTAGGGGAGCCCGGCGGGGCCGTCAACCACTCTGCGCGGCCCGGAACGTCCGGACCGCGCAGGAGAGTTGGCGTGCGTCGTGCAGTGTTCGGTTGTCGGTCGCCCGGCCGTCCGGTCGTCAGTCGTCGGTCGGCGGCGGGGCGGTGCTGGCCCGGACGACCAGGCTGGTGGCGAGGTCGACCCGGGTCGCGGTGGGCTGCTCGCCCCGGCCGAGCCCGATGGCGAGCCGGGCCGCGGTCTCGGCCATCTCGACCAGCGGCTGGCGGACGGTGGTGAGCGGCGGACCGACCCAGCGGGCCAGCGGCAGGTCGTCGAAGCCGACCACCGAGAGGTCCTCCGGCACCCGCAGCCCCAGTTCGCGGGCGGCCTCGTACACGCCGAGGGCCTGCAGGTCGTTGCCCGCGAAGATGGCGGTAGGCCGGTCGGGGCGGGTCAGCAGGGTGCGGGCGGCGGCGTACCCCGCCTCGTGGTGGAAGTTGCCCTCCAGGATCAGCTCCGGGTCGACCGGCAGCCGGGCCGTCCCCAGTGCGGTGCGGTAGCCGTCGACCCGGGCGCGGCTGCACATCATGCCGGACGGGCCGGAGATCATCCCGATCCGGCGGTGACCGAGGTCGAGCAGGTGCCGGGTGGCGGCCAGACCGCCCTGCCAGTTGCCGGTGCCGACGGCGGGCACCCCCTCGGCCGGGTCGCCGGCCGGGTCGAGCACCACGAACGGGATGTCCCGGCTGGTGAGTTGGTCGCGCTGGGCGGCGTCCAACTCGGACAGCACCAGCACCACGCCGGCCGGACGGCGGGCCAGCACCCCGTCCACCCAGGTCTGCCCCGGGGTGAGCCGCCCGGCGGACTCGGAGAGCACCACGCTCAGGCCCTCGTCCCGGGCGACGTTCTCCACGCCCCGGATCACCTCCATCGCCCAGGCGCTGTCGAGCTGGTGGAAGACCAGGTCGAGCAGCCGGGACGGCGGTGCGGCGGTGCGGCGGCGCTGGTAGCCGGTGCGGCGCAGGATCTCCTCGACCTTGGCCCGGGTCGCGGGCGCGACGTCGGCCCGGCCGTTCAGCACCTTCGAAACTGTCGGCGCCGAGACGCCGGCCGCCCGGGCGATCTCCGACAGGGTCGGTGCGGGGTCGGGTTCGAGTTCTGCAGCGCTCATGGCTCGGATAGTAGCGCCCCGAGGCGTCACGGGTGGGGTGGGTCGACGGCCTCGACCCGTGCGGGGAGGGGATCTTAGCGTTGTCGAAACATTCATCGATCATGCGAAAAATTCGCCCCTGGAGCACGGTGCGCGGGCGCCGAACGACCGGTCCGGGGCGCGGGGAGGCCGCCCAGGGGGCCGGAAAGCCGTACGCCGCCCAGTCGTTCAGCACCCGCTGTCGCAGTTCCGCCGGGAACGAGCCCGCGAAGTGGCGTTCGGCGAGGCGGTCGGGTTGCCGGCTGCCCCAGGGGCGTCCGGGTTCGGTGGCGGGGTGGAGGGCGCCGAGCCAGGCGGTGACGGCGTCACGGCGGTCGCGGAGGTGAGCAGCAGCCGACCGCCGACCGGGTAACCCGAACCCGGACCGCCGGGGCCGGTCACCCCGGCCAGCCGTGACTTTTCCATCTTCCCTGCCCCACACGCTCGTTCGGAGACCCCGCCGCGATGCCGCCGCGATGCCACCGCGATGCCGCCGTGCCGGTGGGGGAACCCCATGGCCTGTCCGGTGAACGATTCCTCGATCGTTCCGCGGGGGCCGGGGGCGGGAGAATCACGGCTGCCGGGCCGGTCGGTCCGGCGCGAACCAGGAGGTGGCGGAGTGTCGGGCGGCGAGAGCGGCGTCGACGGGTCGTTGGCCGCGACGGCCCGGGAGCGGTTGCGCACGGGGGCGGCGCCGGCCGTGGTGTGCGGCGAACTCGCCGCGCGGACACCGCGGTGGTCGGACGCGGCGCTGGCCGTCGGGCTGGCCAGGGGGATACCGGAAGCGGAGCTGCGGGAGCGGCTCGGAGGGGGCCAGCAGTGGCAGGACGAGTTCCGCCCGGGCGAGGAGGAGGCGTACGGCAAACTGCTGGAGATACACGGCGTGTTCGACGTCCCCAAGCAGCTCGACGAGCGGGAAGAGGTGATCGCCGGACACCTGCGGGCCGCGTGGGCCGCGATGGGCGGCATGGGAAGTGGCTACGCCACCGGCCTCTCCCGACGCTTCGTCAGGGGCGAGTTGTCCTCCGCCTTCCGGACGCTCGCCCGCTTCGGCCCGCGCCGGGGCCGCGGCCGGCCCGCGGAGTTCTGGACTGCCATGGTGGCCGCAGGTGAACTCCTCGATCCGGCGGACGGGGACGAGCGCGGGACGGTGGCCCGGGCGCTCGACGAGAGCCGGCGGCGGCTGGCCGAATCCGCCCGCTGACGGGCGGCGGCCCCGCGCCGGGCGGCCCCGCGCCG